>CALGYL010000329.1 GCA_937934775.1 uncultured Clostridia bacterium | reverse complement strand
TCTGGAAAAGGTAAGAAGCCCTGGGCCCCGCCCGGGGTGTTTGCTTTGGCTTGAAGGCTCGGGAGCTAGGGGAGCTGCAGGGCTTGGGCTCGAGCCTGCGCCTCAGCCTCGATCAGCAGGTTGCGCCGAATGCGCCACGATAGATAAAACACCCCAATCAGCCGCAGGGCGACCGAAGCCAGGATGGGCAGGTGATAGGGGCTGGGGCCGATCCCCAGACTGCCCAGCGCCCCTCCCAGCAAAGCCCCCAGCACACTGCCCACGGCGTAGGCCATCCAGTACAAGGCCAGGTAAAGATTGCGGCGCTCGAGGCTCGCGCTTTGCAAGGCCACGTTGGTCAAGGCGGTGCTCAGCCCGGCCCAGGCGAAGGGATCGAAGACCGCCGCCACCCAGATGGTCTGGCCCAGGTAATCCGACAGCGTCGTCAGATTGAGGCTTGCGAACAGCTGATTGGAGACGTTGTTTTTGAACGCCGTCTCAATCGCCTGGGGCAGGTTCAATTCCTGCATGGCTTGGTTCAGGAGCGTCGAACCCGTGCCGGTGTTGGAGATGAGGTTCGCCACCGGCGTCGAAGCCAGCGTCGAAGTCTTAAACAGCGAGGACGGATCCAGGTAGTAGCTGAGCATGCCCATAAAGGCTTTGTTGCTCAGCGCCAGCTCCGCCAGCTTCGGGAACAGGTTCAGCGCGCCGAACCAGGCCGCGCCAAAGCCCACCATCGCAAGACCGGAGGTGATGAAGCCCTTGTACATGCCCGAAATTACGCTCAGCGCCAGGATGGAATACAGGATGACGTCCACGATGTTGATGCTCATCTTCGTTGGCTCCCCCTTTTTCTTTCGGTCACATCAGCGGAGCAGCGGCACCAGATACATTACGCCACCCGAAGAGACGATGGCCTGATGGTTCTTGGTGATGCCCACGACGTCGTCCACGGTGACCGGCATCTTGTAGGTTTCCGGCGCGGTTTGACCCAGCCGGCAAATCGAGACGTACTGGGATGTGAAAGCGTAGATGGTGTCGTCCCGGGCAAAGACGCGGCTGGCGGGGTAGGGCAGGCGCACCGGGTGATCGGTCTGCCCCTGAATCATGCGTACGTCCTGAATCTGCCCGCTCTCCGCCTGGTCCACCGGCACGAAGGCCATCAGGGGATTGTCGGCGTTGTCGTCCAGGTCCATCAGGTACCAGCCGTAGACCAGAATTCGGTCCTCGGTCAGTTCCCGGCTGGTATAGTCAAAATCCTTGATGTGGGTGGTACCCACCGCGCGGATCTTGGAGGACTGGAACAATACCTCGTAGAGCACCTGCTGGCTGTCGGTAATGGTGCCGGCCAGCATCTTGCCCGGCTTGTAGGTAGAGATCGAACACATCGGAACCGTGCCCTCGGTATCCATCGACATCACCCAGAGCAGGCTGCCGTTGTAGAAAAACCCAAAATCCAGAATCGTTTGGTTGGCCAGCTCAATCCGGTCCACCTGGCGCCCGCCATGCTCCATGATGAGCATCACGCTATTGTGCTCGGTGCCCACCTGCACGGCGGCATACTGTGTGTCCATGCGCGCGTCCAGAATGGTGTCCTCCAGCGTGCCGCTGTAGAGTGTCGCGCCCTGATCGCCCGAAAGGAGCGACAGGGTCTTGCTCTGCCAGGCGGCCACGCCGCCCTTGCCCACCGAGAAGGCCGAGCCGCTGCCCGCGGCGTAGCTCCATATCTGAAGCCCCTTGCCGCTCAGCGCGTGCAGCGTGGTTCCGTCGGAGTACAACAGCCCATCGCCCAGCGCCTCCATTTCCTGACCGGTCCGGGCGGGCAGCGCGGTTTTTGTGCGCAGAGCCTCCGAACTGTTGGAGACGATCTGACTTGCGATCAGCCAGGCGAGCAGGGAAACGAGCGCGACGACCAGCGCCACGGAAAACCAGGAGAGCCGCGCCGTTTTCTTCTGCATGAAGCCTCCCCCATGAAAAACGCCGCAAGGCTTGCTTGTTCTATATCATTCATATTATAATGGAAACGGGGTCAGGTTGCAATGGTGAAGTTTTCCGTTCGCTTTTGACCGAAGGGGGCGAAGGTATGATTCTTACAAATGCCAGGGTGCTGGCCGGGGCGAAGATCCTGAAGGACGCGGACGTCCTGATCGAAGAAGGTCGCATTGCGGCGGTCGGGAAGGCCCTGAAGGGTACGAAGAAGATCGACACCCGGGGCGCGCTGCTCGCGCCCGGGTTTGTGGACCTGCACATCCACGGCTGCGCCGGGGATGACACGATGGACGGCGGCGACGCGGTGAAGCGCATGGCCGCTTGGCTTCCGCGCACCGGCGTGACGGCGTTTCTGCCCACCACGATGTGCGACTCGCTGGAGAATACCCGCGGGGCGCTTGCCGGCGTCCGCCGGGCGATGGACGAGCCCGCCGGGGCGAGAGTACTGGGCACCCACCTGGAGGGGCCGTTCCTAAACGCTTCCCGAAAAGGAGCGCAGCCGGAGCGGTATGTGAAAAACCCATCGCTCGACGCCTACGCCCGCATCGTCGAGGATTATGAGGCGTTGCCGCGCGTTTTGACCATCGCGCCCGAGACGGAAGGCGCGGTGGAACTGATCGAGATTCTCCGGGACAAGCTGGCCCTGAGCGCGGGTCACACCGACGCGACGTGCGAACAGTTTTTGCAGGCGGCGGACGCCGGGATCACCCAGGTCACCCATCTGTTCAACGCCATGTCACCCTTTACGCACCGCGCGCCGGGCGTGGCGGGCGGCGCGCTGGCCGACGAGCGGATTCGGGTTCAACTGATCGCGGATCTGGTACACCTGCATCCGGTGGCGCTGAAGGTCGCGTGGCGCGCCAAGGGCGCGGCGGGCTGTATTCTGATCACCGACTCGATGGCGGCCACCGGCATGCCGGACGGTGATTACCGGCTGGGGGCAAACCTGGTGCTGGTGCGTTCCTCCGTGGCGCGGCTGGAAAACGGCGCGCTGGCCGGAAGCACCCTGACGATGGACCGGGCCGTCCGGAACATGGTCAAGACGGTGGGCGTGCCGGAGGCGGAGGCGCTGCGCATGGCGTCCGAATACCCCTGCCAGTCCATCGGTGAAAAGGAGCGCGGGCGGATCGAGCCGGGCATGCTGGCCGACCTTGTGCTTCTGGACGGAGACTATACGCCGCTTGTCACCATCTCGGCGGGCGAGGTCATCTACAGGGCGGCGGGGTTCTGATGGGGAGAACGCCGGAGGGCGCCGCCCTCCGGGCCGCACGAAAGGGACATGCGGCCCTTTGATTCCAAGGAAATGAACGGACTGCCGCCGGTGCCGCGTTCGCGGGATGGAGGCAAAGAGAGACAATAGCGGTGTTTCACGTGAAACATTTTCCGGTGACAATCCGGATGTGTTTCACGTGAAACATCTGCGGGGAAGGGGGATTCGGGTTGAACCGTCCGCGGGAGAAGGGCAGGGGAATGCGGCGCTGGCGCATCGCCGCGCTGATCCTTTTGGCGCTTGCGCTTCTGGCGGGTTATATGGCGCTGGAAGCGGGCGTTGTGCGCGTGGAATACGCGGACGTCTATCTTGCCGACCTTCCGGAGGCGTTTAGCGGCACCAAAATCCTCTTCCTGTCCGATCTGCACGTGTGCAATCTCTGTTCGCCGGAAAAGGCGGCGGCGCTGGTCAATCAACTGCAGGCGCTGAAGCCGGACCTTCTGCTGCTGGGCGGCGATTATTCCTCGCTGGATGCGGTGGATTACATCCGCGCGCTGACCGGCAGCACGCCCTTCGCGAAGGCCAAGACCGCGCTGAGCGCCCGGCGGGATCAGTTCTTCCTGATGATTCGCTCCTTTGAAGCGCCGCTGGGTAAGTATGCCGTGCCCGGCAACCACGACTACGAACTGCGCGACCTGGACAAGGCGGCGGAGCTGGGCGGGCTGACGCTATTGCGAAACAGTGGTAAGGTGCTCAGTCGAGACGGGCGGAAGGTGATTATCGCGGGCCTGGACGACTGGAAGGTCGGGGAGCAGGACGTTGAAAAAATCGCCTCCGCCGTGCGCGGTAGCGACTGCGTGATCCTGATCAGCCACAATCCGGACGCGCTGCCCTCCGTGCTCAGCCAGCCGTCGTCGGACGAGAAGCCCTGGGCCGATCTGATGCTGTCCGGCCACACCCACGGCGGGCAGATGGCGCTGTTCGGCCGGGGCCTTTTTTCTCACTCCATTTACGGAAATCGCTACCTGAGCGGATGGTATGCGGAGGGGGGGTCGCTGCTATTGGTCTCAAACGGCGTGGGCGACTACATGCTGCCCATGCGCCTGGGCGCGCCGCCGCAGGCGCAGCTCATCACACTTTACAAAAAGTGACAATAGCCACCAAAAACGGTAACAAAAGGCTTGCATTTGGCAGGCCTTTTGGTTATCATATTGAATAGACTGCCCGTGGGAATTGCCCTTGGCGTATCAGAGAGGGCAGCGGCCCTCTCTGAGTTCCCTCGACAGTTCCGCAGACGTGCGCGGAAAGCGCCGCGTTCTTCAGGTTTCGTGCTCCACTTCCCGCTCCCGGAACAACAGCGAGATGCACCACAGCCCCGCGACGCCCACCAGCGTGTAAATGATGCGGCTGAGCACAGCCGTCTGACCGCCGCACACATACGCCACCAGATCAAACGAAAACAAACCCACCAGCAACCAGTTGATGGCGCCGATGATGACCAGGATCAACGATATACGGTCCAGCATGGCATTCTTCTCCTCTTCAGGCGCCGGTTGATCCGGCGGTTTTACGCTGGCTATTATGCCCGGTTCAAAAAGAAAAATACCGCGCCTTCGCGGAACATATGCTGATAGCGCGCGGAAAAGGGCCAAGTCTAAAATGCACGGGGGGCGTAGGACATGGAGCGCGAGGGAAAAAAGACCAGGATACTGATCGGGACGCTTGCGACCGCGCTGGTCGTCGCCATTCTGACGTCGGTCGGACTGGGCGTCCAGTCGGCGGGCCGTTGGCGGGATCTGTCGGCCAGCACCACGGCGCTTCAGGAAAATACCGATACCCTTCAAAAGGCGCAGGACGCGCTGGTCGAAGCCAAGGGCCAGGCGGACGAGCTGCGCATCCAGCTGGAGACGGCAAAGGGCGATTCCCAGGCGGCGCTGACTGAGAAGGAAACACAGCTTGCGGAGGCGCAGTCCGGGCTGACGGCCGCCCAGAAGAAAGCGGACGACCTGACGGCCAAGTTGAAGGAGGTCCAGGCGCAGTTCGCGGACGCCCAGGCCAGGCTAGACGAGGCGCTCGCTACCAAGACGAAGCTGGAGCAGAAGGGCGCCGAGGACGCAGAGTCTCTGGAAGCGCTCAAGACCGCCAGTCAGCAGTATGACGAGGCGCAGGCGCAGGCCGAGCAGCTCTCCGGCCAGTTGCAGGCGGCGCAGGAGGAGCTGGCCGGGAAGGTCTCGCTCCTTTCCGAGGCGCAACAGCAGGTTCAGGACCTGACCTCCAAGCTGGCGGACGCCCAGAAGGCCCGCACCGAGGCCGAGAGCGAACTGACCGCCGCGCAGGAGGAGCTGGCCGGCAAGGCGGCGCTTCTGGAAGAAGCGCAGAACCAGCTCGCCGAGGCGCAGCAGAAGGTGGATGAACTGAACGCGAAGCTTTCCGCCGTCCAGAAGACCGAAGGGCAGAGCCAGGACAATCTGGCCACCGCGCAGGCGGAGCTGGCCGGGAAGACGGCGCTTCTGACCGAGACGCAGACCGCGCTGGACGCGGCGCAGCAGCAGGTGAACGAGTTGAGTCAGCAGCTGGAAACCAAGGGGCAGTCGGAGAGCGAGACCCGTCAGGCGCTGGAAGGCGCGCAGGCGGAGCTCAGCGACAAGGCGACGCTTCTGACCGAGACGCAGACCGCGCTGGATAATGTGCAGACCGCGCTGAAAGAGGAAAAGACGGCGCATCAGAAGACCCAGGACGAGCTGAATCAGGAAGCCGTCGCCCGTCAGGACGCCGAGGCCAAGCTGGATCAGGCCCAGGCCGCCGGTTCCACTGAGGCACAGCAGGCGCTGACCGACGCGCAGAAGGCCGTTGAAGCGGAGAAAACCGCGCATCAGGCGACGCTGGACGCGCTGACTCAGGCGCAGGCGGCGCTGGAGAAGGCTGGAACCGATCAGGAGAGCCAGAAAACCGCGCTGACCGAGGCGCAGGCCGCGCTGGAAGCCGAAAAGACCGCCCATCAGACGACGTTGGACGCGTTGACCCAGGCGCAGGCCGCGCTGGCCGCCGCCGGAGCAAATGAGGAGAGCCGGCAGGCCGCGCTGACCGAAGCGCAGGCCGCGCTGGAAGCCGAAAAGACTGCCCACGCGCAGACGCAGAACGATCTGGAAGCCGCGCAGACGGCGCTGGACGACGCAAAAACCCAGATCGCGCAGCTGGGCGACGAGCTGACCACCAAGGAAGATCTTTTGGCGGCCGAAAAGACGGCCAGCGACAAGATCAACAAGGATCTCGAGGCGCTTAAGGCAGCGCTGGATGAGAAGGCCAAGCTGCTGACCGACGCCCAGGCGACCATCGAGGAGAAAAACAAGGCGCTCAAGCAGGCCGAAGAGCTCAAGAACAGCCTGACCGATCAGGTGATGGATCTGGTCTCCGCCTGGGAGTCCAACATGAAGGGCTTCTCCGATGAGATCAAGACCGTACTGGAGCAGAAACTGGCTGAGCGCAAGGCCCAGCGCGAAGCCCAGGCCGCAACTGGCGTCGAGTCCAACGACCAGAAGACGCTGGACGAGTTGGAGAGCTGGCTGAACGACCTCTATACACGCATCTGCGAGAACATCTCCGTCGATCCCGCGGGCTGAGCGCGAGGGAAACGCCGGAGGGCGCCGCCCTCCGGACCACCCGCCAAAGGGCGCCGCCCATTGAGATCCCGCCAGGGGAGATGATCTCCCCTGGACCCCGCACAAAGGATTGAATATACAATTCGGCTGCGGTTCCTGAGCCATTAGGGGTTCGGGGGCCGCAGCCTCCGTTTGCTCCGGGAATCGCAAAAGCGGATTCCCGGAGGCTGACTGCCAAAAAGCCACGCGAGGTTCCAATTGTTTCCGGCGGCGTGTACGGCTCTCCCATCCAGTTTCCGCCCCGGAAACGTCCGCCGGCGTTTCTGGAAACCGATCCCGTTGTATCGAAAACGAAAGCCGGGCAGCGGAATTCGCTTGCAGGCGGAAATCCGCCGCGCGGATTTCCGACGCTAGTTTAACTTGATTGTGCAGCCATGTTCGGATATAATAGAAAGAAGACAAAATTGCCGTTGCGCGAGCGCGGCGCCAAGGGGTACATTGCATGTCGGATATCCTGTGCATTCAAGGTGGCGTGCGCCTGTGCGGCGAGGTATCGGTCAGCGGCGGGAAGAACGCCGCTGTCGCGATCATCCCGGCGGCGCTGCTCGCGCATTCCCCCTGCACGATTGAAAACCTGCCCGATATCGACGACGTAAGGTCGCTGATCGAGATGCTGCGCGCGCTGGGCGCGGGCGTGGAATATTCGGGCAATACAATGGTTATTGACCCGCAGACGGTCGATAACTTTTCGCCCCCTTATGAATTGTCGCGCCAGATGCGCGCGTCCTACTATCTGGCCCCGGTGCTATTGGGCCTTTTCTCCCGGGCGGAGGTGCCCATGCCGGGCGGCTGCGACATCGGCGCGCGCCCGATCGATCAGACCATCAAGGGCATGACCACGCTGGGCGCGGACGTGAAAATCGAGCGCGGTACGCTGCTGGTCTCCACGGAGGGGCTGCACGGCGCGGAAGTCTACCTGGACATGCCGTCGGTGGGCGCGACCATCAACACCATGCTGACCGCGGTCTCCGCCACCGGAAACACCATCATTTACAACTCCGCCAAGGAGCCCCACATCGTTGATGTGGCCAACTTCCTGAACAGCATGGGCGCGCGCATCAAGGGCGCGGGCACGGACATCATCCGCGTCAGTGGCGGGCGACCGCTCAGGGGGTCCACCTACGCCATCATCCCCGACCAGATTGAGACAGGTACCCTGATGATCGCCGCGGCCGCCACCGGCGGCGACGTGACCATCACCGGCGCGATTCCCACCCACATGGAGGCGCTGTCGGCAAAACTTTTGGAGATGGGCGTGTACATCTGCGAGGAGGACGACCGCATCCGCATTAAATCGGACGGCAACCTCCGCTCCGTCAACATTAAAACCCAGGTTTACCCCGGCTTCCCCACCGATCTTCAGCAGCCGATGACCTCGCTGCTTACCATCGCCAACGGCCAGTCCGTGGTCACCGAGACCATCTACGAAGCCCGCTTCAAATATGTGGAGGAGCTGCGGCGCATGGGCGCCAACATCCGCATCCTCGACCGCACGGCCATTGTGGACGGCGTCGACCGGCTGATTGGCGCGCCCGTCACCGCAACCGACCTGCGCGCCGGCGCTTCGATGATCGTCGCCGGGCTTCTGGCCGAGGGCACCACCGAGATTTCCGGCATACGCTATATCATGCGCGGCTACGAAGACATAGATCAGAAGTTGCGCGCGCTGGGCGCGCGCGTCGAGCGCATTCAGCGCGCCACGCGGTACTGAAAAACCCTGACCGGCAAAGAAGCAGATTCTTTGCCGGGCGCACTATTTTGGCTCTTTCGGGAGGCAAACCCATGAAATTCGTAAAAATGCACGGCTTGGGCAACGACTATGTCTATCTGGACTGCTTCCATCAGTGCGCGCCGGACGATCCGAACGGCCTGGCCGAGAAAATGGCGCGGCCCCACTTTGGCATCGGCTCCGACGGGCTGATCCTGATCCTGCCCTCCGAAATTGCCGACGCCCGCATGCGTATGTTCAACGCCGACGGCAGCGAAGGCATGATGTGCGGCAACGCGCTGCGCTGCATCGCGAAGTACCTGTACGATTCGGGCATCGCCCGAAAGCCGCATCTGACCGTTGAGACCGGCTCGGGCCTCAAGACGGCGGACGTGCTGATTGAAAATGGCATCGCCGTGGGCGCGCGGTGCGACATGGGCCGCGTGAAATGGGATGCGGCCGATGTGACGGTCGAAGCCGCGGGGCGGACATGGTCGCTTCGGCGGGTGGACGTGGGTTCCAAGCACGGCGTCATACTGCTTCCCGAGCAGCCGGACGAGGCGCTGTTTCAGGCGGCGGGGCCGGTTCTGGAGCGCGCGGAGGTCTTTCCAGACCGCGCGAACATCGAATTTGTCACGTTGGAAGGGCCCGACCGCCTCAAAATGCGGGTGTGGGAGCGCGGCTCCGGCGAAACGCTGGCCTGCGGCACCGGCGCCAGTGCGGCGTTTGTCGCGGCGTCGCTCGCGGGTTGGGTCGGCAGGCATGCGACCGTTCAGCTCCGGGGCGGCGACCTGAAAATCGAATGGGGCGAGGACGATCACGTGATCATGGAAGGCCCGGCGACGCTGGCCTTTACCGGCGAGTGGCCGGAAGACTGACCTTCATACACAAAAGGAGCGAAAATCCATGGCGGATATTGTGGTGGTCGGCAGCCTCAACGTCGATCTGACGGTCAATGTTCCCAGGTTTTTACAGCCCGGCGAAACCATGACCGGTTCGAAATTTTCCATCTTTACCGGCGGTAAGGGCGGCAATCAGGCGGTGGCGGCGGCTAGGTTGGGTGCCAGCGTCGCGATGGTCGGCTGTGTCGGCGATGACGCCAATGGCGATCTGTACAAGGCGACCCTTGAGCGCGAGGGCGTGGCGCTCTCCGCGCTCAGGACGGTTGCCGGAGAATCCACCGGCGTCGCGGTCATCACTGTGGATGGAAACGGCGAAAACACCATCGCCATCGTGCCCGGCGCCAACGCGCACCTGTCCGTGGACGTCATTTCGGACAGCGAAGCGCTGATCGGGGGCGCAAAGGTCTGCCTGTTTCAACTGGAGACCCCGATGGTCTCCATCCAGCACGCGGCGGCGCTGGCCCACGCGGCGGGCGTGAAGGTGATCCTGGATCCCGCGCCCGCGCCGGAAAAGCCGCTGCCACAGGCGCTGGTCATGCTGTGCGATTACATCACCCCCAACGAGACCGAGCTGAGCCTTCTGACCGGCATGAAGGTGGAATCCGTCGAGGAAGCCGTCGAGGCTTCGCTCAAGCTGATCGGGCAGGGCGCGAAGGCGGTCATCAACAAGCGTGGCGGCGCGGGGGCACTGCTCGTGACCCGGGAGGGCTACCGCGTGCACCCGGGCTTCAAGGTCAAGGCGGTGGACACCACCGCAGCCGGCGACACCTTCAACGCCGGTCTGGCCATGGGGCTTTCGATGGGCCTCTCCGTTTCGGACGCGATCAACCTGGCCAACGCGGCGGCGGCCATTTCGGTGACCGGACTGGGCGCGCAGCCCGCGATGCCCTCCTTTGACCAGGCCACCGCGCTGATCGACGGGATCAAACTCTAGTACCAATTTTCCAGAATACAGACAGCCGGGCAAAACCGCCCGGCTGTTTCCTATTGTCGGCGTCTTTATCCGATGGCGGCCATCCGTTCGATTTCGCGCAGCTTGGCCGGGCCGACGCCTTCCACGTCCAAAAGTTCCTCCGGCGCTGTCAGGGCGCCTTTTTCCAACACGTACGCCCGGATGCGCGCCGCCAGCACCGGTCCTACGCCGGGAATCGCCGACAGAAGCGCTTCATCCGCCCGGTTCAGGTCGATCACCGCGCGGCCGGCCGGTCGGATGACGCCGCTTTGCGCCCCGGCAAGCCGTTCAACCTGTTCGGGTGCGGCGGGCCGCGATTGGACGATCAAGAGTACCGCCATCGCAAGGAGCATAAGCCCTGTCAGCCGCAGCATTTTCCGCACCGCGATCCCCTCCGTCCCGCCCGCGTGGTCCTTAGAAAGCATGCTAACGCGCCGGAGATACTCTGACCATCGAAAGGAGAACAAACGTTTGTTTTTCTGTAAATTCAGCGCCGCGCGCTGGCGGGGCGGCGGCGTTTATGGTATAGTACAAAACGGAGTATTCGAAAGGGCGTGAAACGTCAATGGCCGCAGACAAAAACGCGGACAAGGGCAGCGTGGCCCGCAGAGTGGGCGATGACCGCAAAAAGGCGCTGGAAGTAGCGCTTGGCAAGATTGAGAAAGACTTCGGCAAGGGTTCGGTGATGAAGCTTGGCGACGCGTCCAGCAAGATGCAGGTGGAAGTCATTTCCACCGGCTGTCTGCCGCTGGATTTCGCGCTGGGCGTCGGGGGCCTGCCCCGCGGCCGCATCATAGAGATTTACGGGCCGGAATCCTCCGGCAAGACGACGCTGGCGCTGCACGCGGTGGCCGAGGCGCAGAAAGCGGGCGGCACCGCCGCGTTTATCGACGCGGAGCACGCGCTGGACCCGGTTTACGCGAAGGCGCTGGGCGTGGACATTGACGAACTGTACATCGCGCAGCCTGACAACGGCGAACAGGCGCTGGACATCTGCGAAGCGCTGGTGCGCTCCGGCGCAATCGACATCGTGGTCATTGACTCCGTGGCCGCGCTGGTTCCCCGCGCCGAGATCGAAGGCGATATGGGCGACAGCCACGTCGGCCTGCAGGCGCGTTTGATGAGCCAGGCGCTGCGGAAGCTGGCCGGCGTCATCTCCAAGACCAACGCCATGGCCATCTTCATCAACCAGCTGCGCGAAAAGGTCGGCGTGGTCTACGGCAACCCCGAAACCACCACCGGCGGCAAGGCGCTGAAGTTCTACGCCTCCGTCCGCATCGACGTGCGCAAGAGCGAGCCCATCAAAAACGGTTCCGACGTGGTGGGCAATCGCACCAAGATCAAGATCGTCAAAAATAAGGTCGCGCCGCCGTTCCGCACGGTGGTGGTGGACATGCTCTTTGGCGAAGGCATCTCCCGCGAGGGCGCGCTGATTGACATGGCCATCGAGCGCGGGCTGATCAAAAAGAGCGGCGCGTGGTTCTCCTATGAGGATCAGCGCATCGGCCAAGGCCGCGACAACACCCGCAAGTACCTCAAGGAGCACCCGGAGGCCTACGAGACGATCACCCGAAAGCTGCGGGAGGCGTTCTCCTCCGGCACCATCGAGGTGGCCCGCGAGCCGGGTGTGGAAGAGGATGACGAAGAGCCGCTGGACGACGAAGAGTAATGCACAAGGGCTGTCCTGGATCGGGGCAGCCCTCTGAGCATCAAAAAACCCGTTTGGTTTTTTTGATGCAATGGAAGAAGCGCTTCGTGCGCCTGAAATCCTTCCGGATTTCCGTGCGGCGCACTGACTTATGGTACTGTTTCTGCCATCAGTGTGCGCACTGATGGCAGAAACACGCTTCCGGCGCGCAGGTCGCCTGAAGCGAATGAAGCAGAACGAGACTTTGTTGATGGTCTGAGGGCTGTCCCGGATCGGGGCAGCCCTTTGATCATCAAAAAACCCGTTTGGTTTTTGATGCAATGGAAGAAGCGCTGCGCGCGCCTGAAATTCTCCGGAATTTCCGGGCGAAACACTGACTTATGGTGTTTATAATCCGCTGGTGTGCGCACTGATGAAAGCAGTACGGGAATTTGTGAATCGTCTCAAACGCCCGTTAGCGCGGACATTTTCGGGTCAAGATAAGACGGACGACAGGGTTACAGCGAAATAGTCCGGGACGAGATGCGATAATTCCCTGACCCCTCCCCCTTTCGGGGTTTCCAAAGGGATTCAATCCCTTTGGCGGGGGTCCGGGGGCAGTGTCCCCGGCGCTTCCGGCGTTTTCGGCGCTCCCGGCGTCCCCGGCGTGCCCTCCGTGCGCCGCAGAAGCTCCGCGACTTCGTCGGGCGCAAGTTTGCGATAGTGGCCCGGCTCCAGGCCTTCCAAGGTGATGTTCATCACGCGGACGCGGGTGAGGGTATGTACGCGGTAGCCCAGCGCGTCGCACATCCTGCGGATCTGGCGGTTGATGCCCTGCACCAGGATGATGCCGAAATGCCGGTCGCCGGTCTTCCAGACCTTGCAGGGAAGCGTCACCCGGTCCAGGATCTCGACGCCCGCGGCCATGCGGCGCAGGAATTCATCGGTCACCGGCTGGGTCACAGACACCCGGTACTCCTTCTCGTGGCCGCCCGAGGCCCGGAGGATGCGGTTGACGATGTCGCCGTCGCTGGTCAGGAGCAGAAGGCCGCTGGAATCCCTGTCCAGCCGTCCGATGGGAAACACGCGCTCCGGGTAGTTCAGATAGTCGATCACGTTCATCGGCTCCCGCCGGTCCGTGGTGCATACGATGCCCGCGGGCTTGTAGAGCGCCAGGTACACCTTGGGCGCGCCGCCTACGACCTCGCGCCCGTCCACGGCCACCTTCGCGCCCTCCGCCACCTGGTCGCCCAGCACCGCTACCCGGCCTTCGATGGTTACGCGGCCCGCCTCAATCAGCCGGTCCGCCTCCCGCCGCGAGCAGAAACCGCTGTCCGACAGCAGTCGATTGATGCGCATGCCGGGTAGATTTTGCTTTTTCATGAAAATTTTTCTCCGGTTCTCTGGATATTCCGTAACACACATGATACAATAACGGATACCGATACTGCAAGAAGGCGTGGGGGCCGGACGATGGATTTTACAAAGTATGCGCTCAAAACAGGCGGCATTTTGCTGCCGTCGGGCCGGGATCTCTCCAAATGGGCGGTGATCGCCTGCGATCAGTTCACTTCCCAGCCGGAGTATTGGGTGGAGGTCGAGCAAATCGTAGACGGCGCGCCGTCCACCCTGAACATGATCTACCCTGAAGCCTGGCTCGCGCAGGGCGACGAGCGCATCCCCCGCATCCATCAGGCGATGCGCCGCGCGCTGAAGGGGTCTTTGGCCCCGGCGACGGACGGCTTCGTGCTGGTGGAGCGGCAGGTGTCCACCGGGGTCCGGCTGGGGCTTGTGGCGGCGGTCGACCTGGAGCGGTACGACTACGCGCCCGGCTCGAAGGCGCTGATTCGCCCGACGGAAAAGACCATTCCGGAGCGTATCCCGCCCCGGATGAAGATCCGGCTGGCCGCGCCGCTGGAAATGCCCCACGTGCTTTTGCTTGTGGACGATCCGAACAAGACGCTTCTGGAACCGCTGTACGAGGCGCGGTCGGCCTTCCGGCCGCTGTACGGCTTTGACCTGATGCAGGGCGGCGGGCATGTGGCCGGCTGGGCGGTGGAAGGCGCGGCGCTTCAGCAGGTGGAGGCGGCGCTTTCGGCACTGTACGCAAAGTGTGGCGGCCTCCTGTACGCGGTGGGCGACGGAAATCATTCGCTGGCCACCGCCAAGGCCTGCTGGGAGGCCATCAAGGCGCGGCTCACGCCCGCCGAGCAGGCGGTTCACCCGGCCCGGTACGCGCTGTGCGAAATCGGCAACCTGTTCGACCCATCGCTGGTCTTCCGGCCGATTCACCGGGCGGTGTTCGGCATCCGCGGCGCGGACCTGTCGCTGGACTTCATCATGTGGTGCCGCGGCCGCGGCATCAACGTAGCCGCCTGCGATGAGAAGAGCGCCCAGATGTACCTGCTGGACGCGCCCGTCCGTCTGGTCAACGCGCCGGACATCCCGCCGGTGTCGATTCTGCAGCCGTTCCTGGACGAGTGGCTCGCCGGGCACCCCGACGCGTCGGTGGACTACATCCACGGCGCCGACGCGCTGGAATCGCTGCGCGCAAAGGGTGCTGTGGGCATCCGGCTGACCGCAATCGACAAATACACCCTCTTCCCCGGCGTCCGCACCGGCGGCTCGCTGCCGCTGAAGAGCTTCTCCATGGGCGAGGCGCGGGACAAGCGGTATTATCTGGAGTGCAGATCGCTGCTGGGCTAATAAGCAATTTGTCCTTTTGAAAGGGGTCCATCATGGCAAAGGCAATTCTGAAAAAGACGCGGGAGGTCCGGGTTCGCTCCGGACATCCGTGGGTGTTCGCCTCCGATGTGGAGCAGGTAGAGGGAGACTTTACGCCCGGCGATGTGGTGGAGGTCATGTCCGGGAAGGGCGTGTTCCAGGGCCGGGCGTTCTACAACCCCAAATCGCAGATCGCGCTGCGCATGCTGACCCGGCACGACGAACCGGTGGACGAGGCCTTCTTCCGCCGCCGCGTGCGGGAGGCCATCGAATACAGAAAGCGCTTCGCCGATTTTAACAGCTGCCGTTTGATCTTCGCCGAGTCGGACTTTCTGCCCGCGCTGGTCGTGGACAAGTTTGCGGACGTGCTGGCGGTGCAGTCGCTGTGCCTGGGCATTGAGAAATGGAAGGACCTGATCGTCTCCATCCTGGCGGAGGAATTGAAGCCGCTGGGCATTTATGAGCGGGACGATGTGCCGGTCCGCAGGCTCGAGGGCATGGAACAGGTGACGGGGCTTCTTTACGGGCAGGTGCCCGACCGGGTCGAGATGACGGAAAACGGCGTCCGGTATCTGGTGGATGTCAAAAACGGCCAGAAGACCGGGTTTTTCCTCGATCAGAAGGAGAACCGCGCCGCCATCCAGCCGCTGTGCAAGGGCGCCAAGGTGCTGGACTGCTTCTGCCACAACGGCTCGTTCGCTTTGAACGCCGCGAAGTACGGCGCTTCGGACGTTCTGGGCGTGGACATCTCGGAGGACGCGGTGGCCGTCGCCCGGGAAAACGCGCAATTGAATCATCTGGACAACGCACGGTTTGAGGCCGCCAACTGCTTTGACCTCCTCCGGGAGATGACCGACAAAAAAGAGCAGTTCGACCTGGTGGTGCTCGATCCGCCCGCCTTCACCAAGACCCGCGCGGCGCTGGAGAGCGCCCTGCGCGGCTACAAGGAAATCAACCTGCGCGGCATGAAGCTGGTCAAGCCCGGCGGATTTCTGGTCACCTGCTCCTGCTCGCAGCACGTGTCGCCCCAGGCGTTCCACGACATGATCAACGAGGCCGCCCGGGACTCCAAAAAGAAACTGCGCCTGGTGGAAAACCGCGGCCAGGCCCACGACCACCCGGTATTGTCCGCCTCCCCCGAAACCCACTACCTGAAATGCCAGATCCTGCAGGTGATGGACTGACATGGGCGAACGGAACCAGCCCCAGCGCCGTGCCGAACGGCGTTCGGCACGGCGCAAGGCGCAATGGACCCGCGTTCTCCCCTGGCTCGCCGCGGCGCTTCTGGCCGTGGCGGGCCTGATGTTGCTTCCGGGCGCGTTTCAGCCGGGCGACCTGCCCGCCGCCACGTTCGTGCCGGTGGCGTCTCCTGACGCTTCTGAGACGGATGCGGGGGCCGCGGTTTCTTCCAGGATGGAGGACGGCGCGCCGCCGCCCGACGCGCTGAACGCTTCCCCCGCGCCCGAGGACGGCGCGCCATTGGACGCGTCCGCGCGCCCCGTGGGAACGCAGGCGCCGGGAGATGGGCTCGCGACCGCGCAGCCGGACGCCGCCCCCGCCCCGGCGGGTTCTCCCGCCGCGGAACCGGTGCGGCTGACGATCTCCGCCGCCGGAGACTGTACGCTGGGCGGCGACGCCTCCCGCCGCACCTATGCCGCCTTCGCCAGCGCGTTCAAGAAAAACGGCGCGGATTATTTCCTGAAAAATGTCCGGGAAATCTTCAGCAAGGACGACCTGACGGTCGTCAATCTGGAAGGCCCGCTGACCACCGGAAAGCGCTTCCGCGTGAAGGAGTTCGCCTTCAAGGGAGATCCGGCCTACGTGAAAATCCTGACCGAAGGGTCGGTCGAGGCGGCCAACCTGGCCAACAACCACGCCAAGGACTACTACGGCGCGGGGCTTACGGACACCGCGGACGCGCTGCTGGGCGCGGGCGTCGCCCGGTTCGGCTGGGGCAATAGCGCCGTTCTCACGATCAAGGGCGTCAAGGTGGGCCTTTGCGGCTTCGGCGTGTGGTACGTCTCCGCCAAGGAAATGCAGCGGCAGATCAAGGCATTGAAGGCCAAGTGCGACCTTGTGATCGCCTCCATTCACGGCGGCGAGGAGGGCCAGGGCCGCGCGCTCAAGGTGCAGAAATCCTATGACCGCGCCGCGGTCCGCGCGGGCGCCAGCCTCGTGCTGGGCCACCACCCCCATGTGGTGGGCGGCATCGAAAAATACCAGGGCGCGACCATCGTCTACAGCCTGGGCAACTTCTGCTTCGGCGGGAACCTGAACCCCGACGACAAGGACACCTTTATCTTCCAGCAGACCTTCGAAATCGCGGCGGACGGGCCCGTCGCCGCCGGGGAGTTGGTCATCCCCTGCTCCATCTCCGGCAGCCAGTCGAAAAACGACTACCAGCCCACGCCGCTCACCGGCCTAGGCGCCCAGCACGTGCTGGACCGCATCGAGAAGCTGTCCAAGGACTTCGACCAGCCCGTCGACTTGACCGCCTCCCGCGAACGGCTGAAAGAGGCAGGCTGACGCCGGAGGAGAGATGCCGGAGGAGAGACGCCGGAGGAGAGACGCCGGAGGAGAGACGCCGGAGGAGAGACGCCGGAGGAGAGA
>CALGYL010000328.1 GCA_937934775.1 uncultured Clostridia bacterium | reverse complement strand
GGCGCGGATTTGCAACGAGCACGAGGTGCAGATGGGCAAGCGCACACGCATGACCTTCGCCCGCATCGAGGAGTCGCTGCCGGTGCCCGACCTGATCGAGATTCAGAAGAACTCCTATCAGCACTTTTTGAAGGAAGACCTTCGCGAAGTGCTCAGGGATGTCTCCCCGATCACCGACTATTCCGAGAGCCTGATCCTGGAGTTCATTGACTATTCGCTGGACGACTCCCCGAAGTATACCGTCGAAAAATGCAAGGAACGCGACTCGACGTACGCCGCGCCGCTTAAAGTTACCGTTCGGCTTACCAACACCGAGACCCATGAGATCAAGGAAAGTGAAGTCTTCATGGGCGACTTCCCGCTGATGACCGAGCACGGCACGTTCATCATCAACGGCGCGGAGCGCGTCATCGTCTCCCAGTTGGTCCGCTCGCCCGGCGTCTACTACGCCAAGACCATTGACAAGACGGGCGCAAACCTGTTTTCCAGCACGATGATCCCCAACCGCGGCGCCTGGATTGAGTATGAGACCGACTCCAACGGCGTCATCTACGCCCGCATCGACCGCGCCAGAAAGCTGCCCATCACGGTGCTTCTTCGCGCGCTGGGCTACGAGAGCGACGCGGTTTTGATCGACATGCTGGGCGACGACGAGCGCGTCTCGGCCACCATTGCCCGCGACGCTTCCTCCGAGGACCGAGAAGGCCGGGCGAAATCCCGCCGCGAGCAGGCGCTCATTGAGATCTACAACAAGCTCCGCCCCGGCGAGCCCCCGTCGGTGGACTCCGCCACCAACCTGATCAATTCGCTGTTCTTCGACCCCAAGCGCTATGACCTGGCGCGGGTGGGCCGCTACAAGTACAATAAAAAGCTGGCCATCGCGCGCCGCCTCTCCGGGCTGATCGCCGAGGAGGATGTGACGCATCCCTACACCGGCGAAATCCTGGTGGAAAAGGGAAACACCATCTCCCGCGAGAAGGCGCTGGAAATTCAGGACGCGGGCATCAACGCCGTCGTCATCAAAACGCAGGAAGGCCGCGCGCTGAAGGTCATCGGCAACAACTTCGTGCGGTTTGAAGCCTTCATGAAAGACTACGACCCCGAGCTGTACAGGCAGTACGACCCGGCGGTGGTGCGTCTGCATGAGCGTGTGCACTTGCCGGTGCTGCTGGAGCTGTGCAAGACGGCCCGCGCCGACGGTGTGCCCTTCAACCAGCTGCTCCGGGAAAACCTCGGGAAGCTGATCCCCAAGTACATCCTGGTGGACGACATCGTGGCCTCCGCCAGCTATCAGGTGGGCCTGTTCCACGGCGTGGGCGAGATCGACGACATTGATCATCTGGGCAACCGCCGCCTCCGTAGCGTGGGCGAACTTTTGCAGAACCAGATCCGCGTCGGCCTGTCCCGCCTCGAGCGCGTGGTCAAGGAGCGCATGGCGATCCAGGACCTGGACAAGGTCCGTCCGCAGGATCTGATCAACATCCGCCCGGTGTCGGCGGCCATCAAGGAGTTCTTTGGGTCTTCGCAGCTGTCCCAGTTCATGGACCAGCCCAACCCGCTGGCCGAGCTGACCCACAAGCGCCGCCTGTCCGCACTGGGCCCCGGCGGTCTCAACCGCGACCGCGCCAGCTTCGCCGTCCGAGACGTGCACTACTCCCACTACGCGCGCATCTGCCCCATTGAGACGCCTGAAGGCCCCAACATCGGTCTGATCGGATCGCTGGCCACCTACGCGCGCATCAACGAGTATGGCTTCATTGAAGCGCCTTACCGCCGCATCGATCGCGAGGCGGGCCACGCCACCGACGAGATCATCTACATGACCGCCGATGAGGAAGATCAGTACGTCATCGCGCAGGCCAACGAACTGCTGGACGAGAACGGCGTCTTCCTCAAGGAGCGCGTCACCGTCCGCCGCCGCGAGGAGATCATCGAGGTCGAACGCGGCCAGGTGGACTTCATCGATGTCAGCCCCCGGCAGTTGATCTCCGTCGCCACCGGCATGATCCCGTTCCTTGAGAACGACGACGCAAACCGCGCGCTGATGGGCTCCAACATGCAGCGTCAGGCCGTGCCGCTTTTGATCCCGCAGACGCCCATCGTGGGTACGGGCATCGAGTACAAGGCCGCCTGCGACTCGGGCGTGGTGACGCTGGCCAAGGAAGACGGCGTGGTCAAGCGCGTCTCCTCCGGCGAAGTGATCATCCGCCAGCCCAATGGCGCCGAGCACAGCTACCGGCTGTCGAAGTTCGCGCGCTCCAACCAGGGCACCTGCATCAACCAGCACCCCATCGTTAAGGAAGGGGAGATCGTGACGCGGGGCACTGTCATCGCGGACGGCCCCTCCACCGACGAGGGCGAAATCGCGCTGGGCAGGAACGTCCTGATCGGCTTCATGACCTGGGAAGGCTACAACTACGAGGACGCCATCCTGATCAGCGAAAAGCTGGTCAAGGAGGACGTGTATACCTCCATCCATATCGAGGAATACGAATCCGAAGCCCGAGATACCAAACTGGGGCCTGAGGAAATCACGCGGGACATTCCCGGCGTCGGCGAGGACGCGCTTAGAGACCTGGACGAGCGCGGCATCATCCGCATCGGCGCGGAAGTGCGCGCCAACGACATCCTGGTGGGTAAGGTTACCCCCAAGGGCGAAACCGAGCTGACCGCGGAAGAACGCCTGCTGCGCGCCATCTTTGGCGACAAGGCCCGCGAGGTCCGCGATACGTCCCTGCGCGTGCCCCACGGCGAGTTCGGCATCATCGTGGACGTGAAGGTGTTCACCCGCGAGAATAAGGACGAGCTTTCGCCCGGCGTCAACCAGATGGTGCGCGTCTACATCGCTCAGAAGCGCAAGATCTCCGTCGGCGACAAGATGGCCGGCCGCCACGGCAACAAGGGCGTTGTGTCCCGAATCCTGCCGGAGGAGGACATGCCCTTCCTGCCGGATGGCACGCCGCTGGACATCGTGCTGAACCCGCTGGGCGTCCCCAGCCGAATGAACATCGGCCAGGTCCTGGAGGTTCACCTGGGACTTGCCGCGAAAGCCCTGGGCTGGCACGTCGCGACGCCCGTCTTTGACGGCGCCCGCGAGGACGACATCCAGAAGTGCCTGATCGCCGCCGGTCAGAAGACCGACGATCCGTTGTTCGACAAGGATGGCAAGCCCGCCATCCAGTTCTCCAAGTGCGGCATCGGCCGAGATGGCAAGCTGTGGGTTTTCGACGGCCGCACCGGCGACCGGTTTGACAACCCCGTCACCGTGGGCTACATGTATATGCTCAAGCTGCACCACTTGGTCGACGACAAGATCCATGCCCGCTCCACCGGCCCGTACTCGCTGGTCACCCAGCAGCCTCTGGGCGGCAAGGCGCAGTTTGGCGGACAGCGCTTCGGCGAAATGGAAGTCTGGGCCCTCGAAGCATACGGCGCCAGCCGCGTGCTGCAGGAGATCCTGACGGTCAAGTCGGACGACGTGATCGGCCGCGTCAAGACCTACGAGGCCATCGTCAAGGGCGAGAATATCCCCGAACCGGGCATCCCCGAGGCGTTCAAGGTGCTCATCAAGGAGCTTCAATCGCTGGCGCTGGACATCAAGGTGCTGGGCGAGGACAAGCGGGAGATCGCCATCCGTGAATTGGAAGACGAGGTTGTGAGCGAGCCCGAGGCCAAGCCGGAAGTGGAGATCACCCCCGAGGAGTCCTTCAGCGAGGAGGAAATCGACGCCGAAAGCTTCGACTTCGACGACCTTGCACTTGACGACGACCTGTTGGACGACGACTTCTAAATTTGGAAGCGTCGCACCGCGCTCTTCGAGGATAAAGGAGGTAAAATTCCTTGTTTAATTTAGCGAATCTCGATTCCATCCAGATCGGCCTGGCCTCTCCGGAAAAAATCCGCGAGTGGTCTCATGGCGAAGTGGAAAAAGCGGAGACCATCAACTACCGCACCCTGAAGCCGGAGCGGGACGGCCTGTTCTGCGAACGCATCTTCGGGCCCACCAAGGACTGGGAGTGCAACTGCGGCAAATACAAGCGCACCCGGTTCAAGGGCGTCATCTGCGACAAGTGCGGCGTCGAGGTCACCAAGGCCAAAGTACGCCGCGAGCGCATGGGCCATATTGAGCTGGCCGCGCCCGTCAGCCACATCTGGTATTTTAAAGGAATCCCCAGCCGGATGGGCATGCTGCTCTCCATTTCGCCCCGCGCCCTCGAGCAGGTTCTCTACTTTGCCAGCTACATCGTGCTGGACAAGGGCGAGACTACGCTGGAGAAGAACCAACTGCTCAACGAGGCCGAGTACCAGCGCAAGCTGGCCGAGTACGGCTCCGACGCGTTCCGCGTCGGCATCGGCGCCGAGGCCGTTCGGGAACTGCTTCGGGATCTGAACCTGGACGAGCTGTCCGTCTCTCTCCGCGAAGAGATCAACGAACTGACCAAGAAGGAATCCGGCCGCGAGACGGAAGGGCAGAAGCGCGCCCGCATCGTCAAGCAGCTGGAGGTCGTGGAAGCCTTCCGCCAGAGCGGCAACAAGCCGGAGTGGATGGTTCTGGACGTGGTACCGGTTATCCCGCCGGAGCTTCGCCCGATGGTGCAGCTGGACGGCGGTCGCTTTGCCACCGCTGACTTGAACGACCTGTACCGCCGCGTCATCAACCGCAACAACCGCCTCAAGCGCATGCTGGAGATGGGCGCGCCCGACATCATTGTCCGCAACGAAAAGCGCATGCTGCAGGAAGCCGTCGATGCCCTGATCGACAACGGCCGTCGCGGCCGCGCGGTCACCGGCGCGGGCGGACGTCAGCTGAAGAGCCTTTCCGACCTGCTGCGAGGCAAGCAGGGCCGCTTCCGCCAGAACCTGCTGGGTAAGCGCGTCGACTACTCCGGCCGTTCGGTCATCGTGGTCGGCCCCACGCTGCAGTTGTATCAGTGCGGCCTGCCCAAAGAGATGGCTCTGGAGCTTTTCAAGCCCTTCGTCATTGAGCGGCTGGTCACCCTGGGCTCCGCCGTCAACGTCAAGACCGCGAAGCGCGCCGTGGAACGCCTCAAGCCCGAGGTGTGGGACGTATTGGAAGAGGTCATTCGCGACCATCCGGTGCTTCTGAACCGCGCGCCCACGCTGCACCGCCTGGGCATTCAGGCCTTCGAGCCGGTTCTGGTCGAGGGCAAGGCCCTGAAAGTTCACCCGCTGGTCTGTACCGCCTTCAACGCCGACTTTGACGGCGACCAGATGGCCGTGCACGTCCCGCTATCCATGGAAGCGCAGTCTGAAGCCCGCTTCCTGATGCTTTCGGCCAACAACATCCTGAAGCCTCAGGACGGCAAGCCGGTCGTTTCGCCTACTCAGGACATGGTTATGGGTTGCTACTACCTGACCCAGATCCGCGACGGCGCGATTGGCGAGGGCAAGCTGTTCACCGATACGGACGAGGCGCTGATGGCCTACCAGACGGGCGTTCTGTCCCTGCAGGCCCGCTGCCACATCCGCCTGCGCAAATACATTGGCGGCGAGTGGCACAGCCGCATCGTCGAGACCACCATTGGCCGCGTGATCTTCAACGAGGCCATCCCCCAGGACATGGGCACCGTCGAGCGCAAGACCATTGACGACATGTTCAAACTGGAGATCGACACCGTGGTCGATAAAAAGCAGCTGGGCCGCATCGTCGATTCCTGCTACCGCACCCACGGCGTCACCATCACCGCGCAGATGCTGGACAAGATCAAGGCGCTGGGCTTTAAGTACTCCACCCGCGGCGCGGTTACGGTTTCGGTGGCCGACATCATCGTCCCCGACGCCAAGTACCAGATTCTGCAGGACGCAGAGCAGCAGGTGCACCGCATCGAGCGCGAATTCAAGCGCGGCCGTCTGTCTGAGAACGAGCGTTATACCTCCGTCATTCGCATCTGGGAGACCGCGACCAACGACGTGACCAAGGAAGTCATGGCCTCGCTGGACGCCTTCAACCCGATCAACATGATGGCTCAGTCGGGCGCGCGCGGTTCCGTCAACCAGATTCGCCAGCTTGCCGGCATGCGCGGCCTGATGGCCTCGCCTTCCGGCAAGATCATCGAACTGCCCATTCGAGCCAACTTCCGCGAAGGCCTGACGGTTCTGGAGTTCTTCATCTCCTCCCACGGTTCGCGCAAGTCGCTGGCCGACACGGCGCTTCGTACCGCCGACTCGGGCTACATGACCCGCCGCCTCGTCGACGTTTCGCAGGACATCATCGTCCGCGAAGTGGACTGCTTTGAAACCAAGGGCGAGCGCGTCCGCGGCCTGACCGTTCAGGACATCGTAGCCGACGGCGAAAACATTGAAGCCTTCCAGGATCGTATCCGCGGCCGCGTGGCCGCCGAGGACGTCGCGGACCCGGCCACCGGCGAATTGCTGGTGCGCCAGAACGAACTGATCACCCACGATGTGGCCAACAGGATCGTCAAGGCCGGCGTCAAGGAAATGGTCGTCCGCTCGGTGCTTACCTGCCGGAACGAGCACGGCGTGTGCGCACGCTGCTACGGCGCCAACATGGCCAACGGCAAGCTGGTCAACGTGGGCGAGGCGGTCGGCATCATCGCGGCCCAGTCCATCGGCGAGCCTGGCACGCAGCTGACAATGCGTACATTCCACACCGGCGGCGTCGCCACCGGCGACGACATTACGCAGGGTCTTCCCCGCGTCGAGGAACTGTTCGAAGCGAGAAAGCCCAAGCGCGAGGCGACGCTGGCGGAAATTTCCGGCGTGACATCCATCGCCGTCGACACCAAGAAGCGGCGTGAGCTGGTGATCACCTCCGATGACCATGAGGTCAAGCGCTACCCGCTCAACTACGGCTCCAAGCTCAAGGTGCAGGAAGGCGACCGCGTGTCGGCCGGTGACGAGCTGATCGAAGGTTCCGTCAACCCCCACGACCTGCTCCGGATTCTGGGCGTCAAGGCCGTGCAGGAATATCAGGTCAAGGAAGTGCAGTCGGTTTACCGGCGCCAGGGCGTTGAAATCGCCGACAAGCACATTGAAGTCATCGTGCGGCAGATGCTGCGCAAGGTCAAGGTGGACGACGCCAACGATACCGAGCTTCTGCCCGGCGCGCTGGTGGACATCTTCCGGTTTGAGCAGGAGAACGAGACGACCATCCTGCGAGGCGGCCGTCCCGCCACCGCTAAACGCGTGCTGCTGGGCATCACCAAAGCATCTCTCGCCACCGACTCTTTCCTGTCCGCCGCGTCCTTCCAGGAGACCACCCGCGTTCTGACCGAAGCCGCCATCAAAGGCAAGGTTGACCCGCTGCTGGGCCTCAAGGAGAACGTCATTATCGGCAAGCTGATCCCGGCGGGCACCGGCATGCGGCGTTATAAGAACGTGACGATCCACGAAGCGTACTGAGAAGGGGAACGACAAGGGACGCTGATTTTGGAACTCCGAAGGGGGAAATCCCTTCCATTGGCCCTCAAAAGGGGGAAACGGCGAAGCTGCGCGCCTGCGAATGCCGGAGAATTCGGCCTTCACAGGCGGCGTGGCTTGTCCGCGGAAATTTGTCATAACCCAGCGTTTACAAGAATTCATTTGACAAACTACGGCCACAATGGTATTCTGATTGGGTTCGGGACCGGGGGAGGTATGCGCACATGCTGGAAAAACTACGCCGCGGCGAAAAAGTAGTCGGCGCCAGGAGACTGGCCAAGGCCATTGAGGCCGGTGAAATCGCGATGGTGTTTGTGGCGCTGGACGCGGACCTTCTGGTAACCAAAAAGGTCATCGAACTGGCAAGGCTCAAAGGTCTGTCCGTCGTCGAAATCGATACGATGAAGGCGCTGGGCGAGGCCGCCGGCGTCGCGGTTCCCACCGCGGCGGCAGGCATCAAAAAGGCTATTGTGTGACGAGGGTTGCGTCGCATTGAATAGAACCACCCTAGCAATCAAGGAGGTGCTTCCATGCCCACGATCAACCAGTTGATCCGAAAGGGTAGGGAAAAGGTTACTGTCAAGTCCAATTCGCCCATTCTGCAGAAATGTCCGCAGAAGCGTGGCGTGTGTCTGTCGGTCAAGACGCTGACGCCTAAGAAGCCCAACTCGGCGCTTCGGAAGATCGCCCGCGTTCGTTTGACGAACCAGATCGAAGGTACCTGCTACATCCCCGGCATCGGCCACAACCTGCAGGAGCACTCGGTTGTGTTGATCCGCGGTGGCAAAGTGCGTGACCTGCCTGGCGTGCGCTACCACATCATTCGTGGTGCGTTGGACGCGGCGGGCGTCGCTAAGCGCATGCAGAGCCGTTCCCTCTACGGAGCGAAGAGACCCAAGAAGTAATTGGTCGTCGCCGCCTCATTCGCACTACACCCTAAGGGTCTGAGGAACGCGGATCTTTTGGGCAGCGTGTGGATGAGTCGGGCTTTCCGGCAGCGCCAAATGCCGGGGCGGGAAGGCCGATTGATCCCAAGGTTTCCGCGTTGCCGTGCTTTACGAGTTTTTTAGGAGGGAATACTATGCCCAGACGTGGTTTCATTCCCAAACGGGAAGTGTTGCCCGATCCCGTATACAAATCGGAGATCGTCACCAAACTCATCAACCAGATGATGTACGATGGCAAGCGCGGCGTTTCGCAGTCCGTCTGCTATGACGCGTTTGAATTGATTGCCTCGAAGACCGGCAAAGATGCCGTCGAGGTGTTCAACGCCGCCATCGCCAACATCATGCCCGCCATGGAAGTCAAGGCCCGAAGGGTCGGTGGCGCTACCTACCAGGTACCCATCGAGATCCGCCCTGAGCGCCGCCAGACGCTGGCGCTTCGTTGGCTGATCGCATTCTCCAGAAAGCGCGGCGAGCGCTCCATGTCCGACCGTTTGGCCGGCGAGATCATGGACGCCGCCAATAACGCCGGTAACGCCGTCAAGCGCCGCGAGGATATGCACAAGATGGCTGAAGCCAACAAGGCGTTCGCGCACTATCGCTGGTAATCATGAACGATCGACCATATATAAAGGATTTTTCGCGAAAGGAGGCTTTCGACAATGGCGAGAACCCATACGCTGGATCACGTTAGGAACATCGGCATCATGGCCCACATCGACGCGGGCAAGACGACGACCACGGAGCGCATCCTGTTTTATACTGGACGCGTACACCGCGTCGGTGAAGTACACGAAGGCATGGCGACGATGGATTGGATGGAGCAGGAACAGGAGCGTGGCATCACGATCACGTCCGCCGCGACCACTTGCGAGTGGCGCGGCCATCAAATCAACATCATCGACACCCCTGGCCATGTGGACTTTACCGTCGAAGTCGAGCGCTCCCTTCGCGTGCTGGACGGTGCGGTTGCCGTATTCTGCGCCAAGGGTGGCGTTGAACCTCAGTCGGAAACCGTCTGGCGTCAGGCCACCAAGTACGGTGTGCCCCGGCTTGCCTACGTCAACAAAATGGACATCACCGGCGCGGATTTCCACCGCGTGGTCGGCATGATGAAAGAGCGCCTGCATGCCAATGCGGTGCCGATTCAGTTGCCCATCGGCGCAGAGTCCACGTTCGTCGGACTCATTGACCTCATTAAAATGAAGGCCGAGATTTACGTTGACGAAATGGGCACCAAGCACGACGAAACCGATATCCCCGCAAATCTTATGGCCGAGGCGGAGGAATACCGCGCCAAGTTGGCGGAAGCGGTTGCCGAAACCGACGATGACCTGATGGTCAAATTCCTCGAGGGTGAAGAGCTCACCACAGAGGAGATCGTCGTGGGCATCCGCAACGCCACCATCAAAGGCCTGATGACCCCGGTACTCTGTGGCACCGCCTACCGGAACAAGGGCGTGCAGCCCCTTCTGGACGCGATCGTGGACTATCTGCCCTCGCCTGTGGACATCCCGCCGGTCACCGGCGTGGCGCCGGGCGATTCTGAGAAGGTGCTGGAGCGCAAGGCAGACGACAGCGAGCCGTTCGCCGCGCTGGCCTTCAAGATCATGGCGGACCCGTTCGTGGGCAAGCTGGCGTTCATCCGCGTCTACTCGGGCGTTCTGACCTCGGGCAGTTACGTTTACAACTCCACCAAGGGCAAGCGCGAACGCGTCGGCCGTATTGTGCGTATGCACGCCAATCGCCGCGAGGAGGCTGAAGAGGTTCGTGCGGGCGACATCGTCGGCATCGTCGGCTTCAAGGACACCACCACCGGCGATACCCTCTGCGACGACAAGAACCAGATCATCCTGGAATCCATGGAATTCCCGGAGCCGGTTATCCGCGTCGCGATTGAGCCCAAGACCAAGGCGGGCCAAGACAAGATGACGATGGCGCTCATCCGCCTCGCCGAGGAAGACCCGACCTTTAAGACTTACTCCGACGAAGCCACCGGGCAGACGATCATCGCGGGTATGGGCGAACTCCACCTCGAGATCATCGTTGACAGGCTTCTGCGCGAATTCAAGGTGGAAGCCACCGTCGGTCGTCCGCAGGTTGCTTATAAAGAGTGCATCCGGAGGGCCGCCAAGGCCGAAGGCCGTTACGTGCGCCAGACCGGCGGTCATGGCCAGTTCGGCCACTGCTGGATCGAGATCGCGCCGCGCCAGCCCGGCGAAGGCTATGAATTCATCAACAAGATCGTTGGCGGCGTGATTCCCAAGGAATACATCGCCCCGATCGACGCGGGCATCCGCGAAGCGTCCATGAGCGGTATTCTTGGCGGCAATGAAGTGGTTGACTTCTCGGTGACCGTCTACGACGGTTCTTACCACGAGGTTGACTCCTCTGAAATGGCGTTCAAGATCGCAGGCTCCATGGCCTTCAAGGAAGCGCTGCAAAAGGCCGATCCGGCTCTGCTGGAGCCGATGATGAAGGTGGAGGTGGTCGTCCCAGACGACTACATGGGCGACGTCATTGGCGATGTCAACGCGCGGCGCGGTCGCGTGATCGGCACCGATGCCCATGCCGGACTCCAGTCTATCCACGCCATCGTGCCGCTTTCGGAGATGTTCGGGTATTCGACCGACCTCCGTTCGCGAACCCAGGGCCGCGGCACCTATACCATGCAGTTTGAGCACTACGAAGAAGTGCCAAAGAACATTGCAAACAAGATCCTCGGCATCAAGTAAATCATCAGTTAGGGAGGAACCAGGGAATGGCGAAGGCAAAATTTGAGCGCAATAAGGTGCACG
>CALGYL010000327.1 GCA_937934775.1 uncultured Clostridia bacterium | reverse complement strand
AAGTCCCAGACGACGCTGGACGATCTGTTCAACCAGATCTCCGCGGGCGAGGTCAAGGACCTGAACCTGATCATCAAGGCCGACGTGCAGGGCTCCGTCGAGGCCGTCCGCCAGTCGCTGGAGAAGCTCTCCAACGAGGAGGTGCGCGTGCGCGCCATCCACGGCGGCGTCGGCGCGATCACTGAGTCGGACATCATGCTGGCTTCCGCCTCCAACGCGATCATTATCGGCTTCAACGTGCGTACCGACAACGCCATGCGCGAGATCGCCGAGCGCGAAAAGGTGGACATCCGGCTGTATCGCATCATCTACAACGCCATCGAAGACGTTGAGAGCGCCATGAAGGGCATGCTGACACCCAAGTTCAAGGAGACCATTCTGGGCCGCGCGCAGGTCAGGCAGACCTTCCGCGTCACGGGCGTGGGCATGATCGCGGGTTCCTATGTCACCGAGGGCAAGATTGTGCGCAATGCGCAGGCCAGGTTGCTCCGCGACAATGTGATCGTCCAGGAAGCCAAGGTCGAATCGCTCAAGCGATTCAAGGACGACGCCAAGGATGTTGCCGCCGGTTACGAGTGCGGCATCGGGTTGGAGAATTACAACGACGTCAAAGAGGGCGATGTGATCGAGTGCTTCCAGATGGAAGAAATCGAGCGCTGACCTCCAAACCGGACATGAACGCACATGGGCAGGCCCTTGCGGAGGATCGCTTCCGCAAGGCCTGCTTGAGTCCGTCAAAGCGGGGAATGCTGTAGACGGAGCACAGTTGGCGGCCTGTGACCGTCAACCTTTTTTCAAGGAGGAAACATGGCTTTTGACCGTGTGGACCGCATTTCCGAAGAGGTGCGGCGAGAGTTGGACAAGATCCTGCGCGAGGAGCTGAGCGACCCTCGGATCAGTGGAACGTTTTCCATCGTACGGTGCGAGGTGACGCGGGACCTGCGCTATTGCAAGGCGCGCGTCAGTGTACTGGAGCCGGAAAAACGCAAGGGCATGATGGAGGCGCTGAAAAAGGCGTCGGGCTTCATCCGCAGGGAACTGGGCAAGCGGGTGGACCTTCGATATACGCCTGAGCTGATCTTTGAGCTGGACACCAACATCGAGTATGCAGACAAAATCAACCGGCTGCTGAAAGAGGAGGGAACTCATGGCGACAATCCCGGAACTGGCGGCGTGGATTGAAGCGCGGGACGACATCGCGGTGGTGGCCCACGTATCGCCGGACGGAGATACGCTGGGTTCGGGGCTTGCGCTGGTCCGTGCGCTGACAAAACTGGGCAAACGCGCGGCGCTGGTCAGTTCGGACGCGGTGCCGCACATGTACCAGTTCCTGCCGGACGTCGAAAAAGTTTGCGCGCCGAACGCAATGCCGTTTGAGCCCAAGTGCATTCTCTATGAGGACGTGGCGGCGCAGGATCGCGCGGGCGACAAAGGCGCGCTCTCCCGCGTCACAGATACCGCTTTGATCGACCACCACGCCACAAATCCCTGCTTTGCGGGACTTTGCGTGATTGATGAGAAGGCCTCGGCCACTGGTGTGATCGCGCTAAGGCTGATCGATCAGTTGGGTGTGCCGCTGGACGGAGAAATGGCGCTGGCTCTGTATACCGCGATCGCCACCGATACCGGAAATCTCAGCTATTCCAACACAACCTCCGAGGCGGCGCGCGGCATCGCGCGGTGTCTGGATATTGGGTTTGATGTGGAGGACGCCAGTCGGCGCCTGTTCCGCCTTCGTACCCGTCCAAGGACGATGCTCTTGGGCATGGCGCTGTCGGCGGTGGAATTTTTCTGCGACGGGCGCATTGCCGTCACCAGAATCAGTTCCCTGATGTACGATGTCTGCGGCGCGTCCAGTCCGGATACGGAGGGCATCATCAACTTCCTCATTGAAACGGAGGGCGTTGAAGCCGCCATTCTGGCCGAAGAGCGCGGCGTGTTCAACACCAAGTTTTCTCTGCGCTCCGCCGGCAAGATCGACGTGGGCGAAATCGCGTTCTTTTTTAATGGCGGCGGACACAGGCAGGCGGCCGGCATGACCATCCACCTACCGCTGCACGAGGCCACGGACGAGGTCATCACCAAGATCTGCTCGGAGCTAAGCGAATAGATGCCTTGAATTACGCGCGTTCGTCCGAACCGGACGGATGAAATGCGTTCCAGATAAGCTGTCCGTGAACCGACTGAAAACGATAATTCTATCGAGAGGGCGAAGGCCCTCTCGATGTTCACACAGGGGTCAATTTTGAGTGAAAGCGCGTCAGGCGCGTGGGGTGAGGATGGACGGATTTATCAATCTTCTGAAGCCGCCGGGCATGACCTCTTCCGACGCGGTGGTGCGGGTGCGAAGACTCCTGCCACGGGGAACACGCGTGGGCCACGGCGGTACGTTGGACCCGGACGCGGCGGGCGTTCTTCCCGTCTGCATCGGCAAGGGCACTAAGCTTTTTGACTACATGATTGACAAGCGGAAGACCTACGTGGCCGAGGCGTGTCTGGGGATCGAAACCGATACCCAGGATGCCACCGGTTCTATTGTTACACGCGCACAAGTCCGCGCCAATGAAGCGGAGATCCGCGCGGCGATGGAAACGCTGACCGGGGACATCCTGCAGGTGCCGCCCATGTTTTCCGCCATCAAGCGGGACGGTAAACGCATGTACGACTTGGCACGGAAGGGCGTGGAGGTTGCTCTTGAGCCTCGTCACGCCCGCGTGGACGCCTTCGAATACCTGCGGCCAACCGGGCAGGACCGGTTTCTGGTTCGCATCGCCTGCGGCAAGGGCGTGTACGTCCGGACGCTGATTCATGATCTGGGTAAAATACTGGGCTGCGGCGCGCACATGACGTTTTTACTGCGCGCTCAAGCCGGGGTATTTGCGATTGAAAACGCCGTAACGCCCGAGGAGCTGGCTTTAGACGTGGATGGGCGGCTGATGGCGCTGGACGCGCCGCTTGAGCACCTCCAGCTGGTGCATGTGCAGCCCAATTGCGGGCGCTGGCTGTTAAACGGCAACCCGGTGTCCTTTTGCGATCTGGACAGGGTCCCGCCGCTGAACGAGCCGCTGCGCGTTTATCTGAACGGCAGTCTGGCGGCCATTGGGCAGGCGGAGGAGGATGGCTGGCTGAAGATGCGCGTGATGCTCGCAGGGCCGCCGCAATAGCGGCTGTAAACGTTACGGCTCCACCAAAATGCCCATCCGAGCCTTTGAAGTATCCATAAAACTCCCACAAATTTGCAGGGAAATTGCCCGGTTTTCACATTGTGAAGCCGGGCGCTTTTGTGTTATAATTGTCGAAAGCTGAGGATACTTTGAAATGAGGGAAGCATGCACATGCTGAATTGGCGGGCCGCATTGCTGGCGCTGGCGGCGGCAATATGCCTGGGCTGCTCTGCGCGCGCGGACATTGGCGAAGTTTCTTATGGTCCCTGGTCCGAGTGGGGCGATCAGACCATTGAAAACAGGACGGATCTATTCGTTGAAACGCGGCAGGTTTCGACACCTATCCTGCGGCGCACCTGGCGGTACACCCGCTACCACGTGCAGGGAAAGGACGGCACGCGCTTTGCGGCGACCGATGCCGGACTGCCCGGCGCGGAAAAAGAGACATCTGATTTCACCCAGCCGCTGGAAAAACTGGGGTTGCGGGATGGGTATGCCGTCTACAGGGACGAATGGTTCAATGAACTCGAAATGATCAGCGTCGACAGCCTGGAGTCCAGGACGCAGTACCGCGCCCGGGCGATCTATCTGGAAGCCTGCGAAATTGAGCCCGCTTCGCTTATCGTGGAGGCGGGGGAACACGTCGCGCTGGGCATCAGGCTGCTGGATACCGGCGCGTACAGCCTGACCAGCGACAAGCCGGAGGTCGTATCGGTCACCCAGGCGGGCCGAATCGCGGCTTTGACGCCGGGACGCGCGCGCATTACGCTGATCTATAAAGATCAGAGCGCCACCTGCGACGTGCTGGTCATCGCGCAGCGCGAGGAGGGGAAGGAAGGCGCGGCCGCGCTCCGGCTTTTCGGCACGCGGCTGACCGTTCGCTACGATGCGGACAAAAAAGAGGTGACCGGCCTGAAGCTGACCGAAGAAGCGCTGGGCGGCAAGGCCGATCCGGAAATGCGCTTCCTGATAACCGGCGTGGATTATGACTGCTTCTCGCTCCGGGCGCTCTGCCCGCGCATCGGCTACCTTGCCGCGCCGCTCAAAGAGGATGGCAACCTTGAGGAAGGGCAGGCTCAGGTGCTGCTGCTCAAGCAGATTCTGGACCGCCAGAAGGAGATCGACCGGCTGAAGGAAGCCGCTGCCCAGACAGGGACGGAGAAAGCCTCCGGCGACCAGACCGAGGATTCGGACTCCGGAGAGTACGCGGATTTCGCGAAGGAGAACGACGCCACGTACCGTTTCCGCGCGATTAAAACGCCGGAGGGCAGTTTGATTCTGTGCCTGCAGGCGGACAATTCCTACGCGCTGGCCGCGTCCAGCGCGGAAGCGAACGCGGGGCTGACCATCGAAAAACTGAATCTGGACGACCCGTTGCAGCGATGGACGCTGGAACCGGAAAAGGGCGACGTCACCAAGAATCTGATCTGGCGTCTGCCCGTCCAGGACAACAGCTTCTGCCAGATTACCGACGATTTCAAAACCATGGCGCGGGACAATGACAAGCATGACGGCGTGGACTTCTCGCCGACCAGCAACAAGGACGTATTGTCGGTATCCGCGGGCCGTGTGGTGCGCGTTGACGACCGCTGCACCCACGATTACCGGAAGACGAAAAAGAACAAGTACGGACGTTACATCGATCCCTGCGATCTGGAGGACGGCATCGTCTCCAAGTACGGCAGCTATGGCAAGTACGTCGTCATTGAGCATGAGGACGGAACCCAATCCATGTACGCGCACCTGAGCAAAATCCGGGTCCGCTCCGGCCAGAAGGTCAAACAGGGGCAGGTGATCGGCGTGATGGGGTCCACCGGCAGCGCCAATGGCACGCACCTGCACTTTGAGATCCGCATCAACGGCCGCGCCGTCGATCCACGGTATTATCTGGTTCTTCCAGAAATTGGCGGTTATGTGCCATAACTTCACAAAAAGTGCATTTACATCGAAGGCACGGTATGCTACAATGATCCTTGCGGCATAATAGCCGTGAGATTATCCGTTTGCTCGGTCTGCCGAATCTCCGACGGTTCACCTGGCTTGCGGGCATAAGAAACAGGAGGGAAACACATGGAAATTTCTAAGCAGGACATCATCGCTCAATACGGCCGTCACGAGGGCGACACCGGCTCTCCCGAGGTTCAGATCGCGCTTTTGACCGCGCGCATCAACCACCTCAACGAGCATCTGAAAGAGCACAAGAAAGATCACCACTCGCGCCGCGGCCTTCTGCTGATGGTCGGTCAGCGTCGTGGCCTTCTCGATTATCTGAAGAACAACGATATCGAGAGCTACCGCGAACTGATCAACAAGCTGGGTCTGCGCAAGTAATGCTTGCTGCGGCCGCGTCCCTGAGATGAACAAAACGCCGTCGTTTGGGGGATACTGCCCTAAGCGGCGGTTTTTGCAGTTCTCTCAGGCTGAATATGGTTTCAATGAAAATAAATAGATAGAATGCCCACAAGGAGGGGAAAACATGTTCAAGAGTTACAGTTACGAATTGGGCGGAAGGACGCTGACACTGGAGTTCGGCAAGTATGCCGAGCAGGCCAGCGGCGCGGTCTTTGTCCGCTACGGGGACACATGCATTTTGGTGACCGCCACGGTCTCTGAGACGCAGCGCCCCGGCATCGACTTCTTCCCGCTGAGCGTCGACTTCGAAGAGAAGCTCTACGCCGTCGGCAAGATTCCCGGCGGTTGGATCCGCCGCGAAGGCCGCCCGGCTGAAAAGGCCATCCTGACTAGCCGCCTGATCGATCGCCCGCTGCGCCCGCTGTTCCCGAAGGGAATGCGCAACGATGTGGCCGTCGTCGCGACCGTCATGTCGATGGATTCCAACAATACGCCCGAGATTCCCGCGATGATCGGTTCATCCATCGCGCTCTCCATCAGCTGCATTCCGTTCGCCGGCCCCACCGGCGCGGTCAACGTAGGCTATCTGGATGGGAAATACATCATCAACCCCAACGACGAACAGCGCAACGAAAGTCTGCTGCACCTGACCGTCGCCGGCACCAAGGAAGCCGTGCTGATGGTTGAAGCGGGCGCCAAAGAGGTCTCCGAGGAGATCATGCTGGCTGGCATCCTGTTCGCCCATGAGGAAATTAAGAAGCTCGTGGCCTTCCAGGAGCAGATCGTGGCCGAAATCGGTCAGCCCAAGCGGACATTCCCGCTGGTGCTGCCTGGCGACGACGTGAAGGCCGCTCTGCGCGAGTTCGCGCTGGACAAGGTGAAAAACGTGTTCGCAACATTCGACCGCGAGGAGCGCCAAGCCCGCGAGGCCGAGCTGAAGGCCGAGTGTAAGGCGCATTTCGCGGAAGAATTTGCCGGCCGCGAAGGCGAAATCGGTGATGCGCTGTATTCGCTCCAGAAGGAAGTCATGCGCCGCCGCATCATCGACGAGGGCATCCGTCCCGACGGCCGCAAGCTGACCGAAGTGCGTCCCATCTGGTGCGAGACCAGCGTTCTGCCCCGCGCCCACGGTTCCGCCGTGTTCACCCGCGGTCAGACCCAGGTGATGACCGTCGCCACGCTGGCGCCGGTTTCCGAGCAGCAGGCGCTGGACACCATCTATCCGGAAGAATCCAAGCGCTACATGCATCATTACAACTTCCCGGGTTATTCTACCGGCGAAGCCAAACCCACCCGCAGCCCCGGCCGCCGCGAAATCGGCCACGGTGCGCTGGCGGAGCGCGCGCTGGAGCCCATGATCCCCTCCACCGATGATTTCCCGTACGCGCTGCGCCTGGTCAGCGAGGTCATGAGTTCCAACGGCTCTACCTCTCAGGCTTCCGTCTGCGGTTCTACGCTGGCGCTGATGGATGCGGGCGTGCCGATCAAGCGGCCCGTCGGCGGCGTTGCCATGGGCCTGATCAAGGACGAGGCTTCCGGCAAGGTGGCGGTTCTGACCGACATCCAAGGCTTGGAAGACTTCCTGGGCGATATGGACTTCAAGGTTGCGGGCACGGCCTTGGGCATCACCGCGATCCAGATGGACATCAAGATCAAGGGCATCGACGAGCCGATCCTGCGCCAGGCGTTGTCTCAGGCCTTTGACGGCCGCATGCACATCTTGGGCAAAATGCTGGAAGCGCTTCCGGCGCCCCGCCCGAGCCTTTCGAAGTACGCGCCCAAGATCATCGTGTTCAAGATCAACCCGGAGAAGATCGGCGAAGTGGTCGGTCCCCGCGGCAAGACCATCAACAAGATCATCGAGCAGACCGGTGTCAAGATCGACATCGAAGACGACGGCAGCGTCTACATTGCCACCGCTGACGAGGCGGCCGCCAAGAAGGCACGCCAGATCATCGAAGGCATCACCAAAGAGCTTAAAGTGGGCGACGAGTTCGAAGGAACGGTCGTTCGCATCATGCCTTTCGGCGCGTTCCTGGAGTATGCGCCCGGCAAGGACGGCATGCTGCACGTTTCGAAACTGGCCAACGAGCGGGTGGAGAAGGTGGAAGACGTTATTTCCATCGGCGACACGCTGCCGGTCAAGGTCGCGGAGATTGATGCGCAGGGCCGCGTGAACCTGATTCGCAGCGACATTGAGTACGACAATCCGGCGATGCCGGTGCGCCGTCCGCCTGTTCGCCGCGATGGCGGACGCGACGGCGGCCGGGACAGCCGCCCCTTCCGGCGGTAAATCACTTGCGCGGGGAATTGGGCGGCGCCCGGTTCCCCGCTTTTTCAGGAGGACAGGAATGTACGATCAATATACGCTTCCCAACGGCCTGAGGATCATCGCGGAGAAGATCCCGCACTTCCGGTCGGTGTCGGTGGGCCTGTGGATCGGGAGCGGCTCCCAGTATGAAACCCGCCAGCAGGCGGGCATCAGCCATTTCATCGAGCACATGCTCTTCAAAGGCACGAAAAAGCGCTCAGCCCGAGACATCGCGGAAGCCATGGACGCCGTCGGTGGTCAGCTGAACGCCTTTACATCCAAGGAGTGCACCTGCTTCTACGCCAAAGTGGTGGACGAAGACCTGCCGCTGGCGATGGATGTGATTTCGGACATCGTACTTCATTCCCTGTTCAGCCCGCAGGAGCTGGAAAAGGAGAAGGGCGTGATCATCGAGGAGATCTCGATGGCCGAGGACTCGCCGGAAGACCTGGTGAGCGAGCTGATCATGGTGGCGCAGTATGGCGATCAGCCGCTGGCCCGTCCCATCCTGGGCACGGAGGAGAGCGTCAGCGCCCTGACCCGCGCCAAGCTCATCCACTACTACAAGAAATTTTACAGGCCGGAAAACACGGTGCTGGCGCTGGCCGGGAATTACGACTGGGATGCCGTTTTAAAGCTGGCCGAGGAGTACCTCGGGCAGTGGGAACCGGGCGAGCCCAGCCCGTCCTACCGGACCAAACCCGCAAAGCCTCAGATCATCCGCCGCGTAAAGGACATTGAGCAATTGCACCTGACGGTAGGCTACCCCGGCGTGTCCCAGGATTCCGACGAGATCTACCCGCTGTCTATCCTGAACAGCGTGCTGGGTGGCGCGATGAGTTCCCGTCTGTTCCAGTCCATCCGCGAAGAGCGCGGTTTGGCCTACACGGTGTACAGCTATCCCGCCTCCTACTCGGACTCGGGACTGTTCGCAGTCTACGCGGGCACCAGCATCGAGCACGCGCCGGAGGTTTTAAAGTTGATCCGCCAGGAGATCGAGCGCATCGTCCGTGACGGCTTGACCCGGCAGGAGTTCGATCAAGCCCGCGCACAGCTCAAAGGCAGCTACATTCTGGGCCTGGAGTCCACGTCCAGCCGTATGAACGCACTGGGCCGGAGAAAGCTTCTGCTGAATGCCGAACAGTCGGAGGAAGAGGTCATCGATAAGATCGACGCCATCACCTACGACCAGGTTTTCGATCTGACACGAAAGCTTTTAAGCGGCAAGCCATCGATTTCGCTGGTCGGAAAAGGCGCCGAGACGATCGAGGTGTAGTATGGACAAGCTGGAGCGAATCTTTGACCTGCAAAAAGCCTTCAACGATGAGTTGGACGAGCGCCGCAACTTGAAAGACATCCCCATGGAGCAGTGGATCCAGATGCAGACGCTGGCCACCATCTCCGAATTGTCGGAACTGCTGGACGAAGTCAATTTCAAGTGGTGGAAGAACCCCAAACCGGTCGATCAGGAAGCGCTGCGGGAGGAACTTGTGGATCTTCTCCACTTTTTCGTCAGCATGTGCCTCTCATCCGGAATGGACGCGGAGGAACTGTACGAGCGGTATCTGAAAAAGAATCAGGAGAACTTCGACCGCCAGCACGGCTTGTCAAAAAAGCCGGGTTACGAGATCTGACGCAGTGATCATTTCATGGGACCCTTCGGGGTCTCTTTTTTTGCGCTTCACGCGGTCCTTCCGCCGGGCATAGGATGCGCTGGGAATCCGGAAAAAGGGGAGAGGGATATGGAACTTGTAGCGATCGGGGGCGACTTGCGCTATGCGCACCTGGTCGATTGGGCGCGGCGGGATGGCGTGGACGCGGCAGGCCTGGGCCTGGAATACGCCGGACTGGATATCCCGGGCGCAACGCTGCCCGACCTGCGCGCGGCGGAGGCCGTCGTCCTACATAACCCGTTTGGAGCGACCGGTATGGTGTTTCCCTATGCCCAGAACCCATACCGGCCAGAGGAAATCTGGGAGGCGCTGACGCCCGGCACGCAGGTCTATCTCTTCGGACCGGGGGAGACGCCCAAGGCGTTTTGCCAGAAGTACCCGACGGTCAGCCTGAACGGCAACGAGCGCCTGACGCTGAAGAACGCGATTTACACCGCGGAGGGAGCAATACACGCCGTGTCGGAGCGGGCGCTCTATTCCCTGTCCGAGTGCGGCGTGATGGTGATCGGCTATGGCCGCATCGGACGCGCGCTGACCGGCATATTGCTGGGCTATGGAGCTCGGGTGACGGTCGCGGCGCGGTCATCGGAAGCAAGAAGCCTTGCGGAACGGTCTGGAGCCCAGACGGTCGATATGGAGGAGATGCTCCTGCGCCTGCCCGCGCAGCGCGTGGTATTTTCCACGCCGCCGCAGCGCGTTCTGGAGGCGAGCCACCTGAGTTGCCTCCGGCAGGACGCGTTCCTGGTCGATCTGAGCAGCCCGCCGTACGGCGTGGATCTCAAGGCGGCGCAGACGATGGGGCTGAAGGCATGGCGCGAGCCGGGCCTTCCTGGGCGGTTTTGCCCGGAGAGCGCAGGGCGCGCAATGCTGAGCGCAATTCGTGAAGTGAGAAAGGGAGGCGTTACGTATGAATGAACTCAGGGGAACGCGCATCGCCGTTGCCGTGACCGGCTCGTTTTGCACCTTCGACAGCGTGTTTGACGCTCTGGAGAATTTAAACGACGCGGAACTGTATCCGATCCTCTCTGGCAATGTCTACTCCATGGATACGCGGTTTGGTACCGCGGCATCGATTCGCGCGCGGCTGGAGAAGATTTGCGGCCGCGGCTGCTGGCATACAATCCAGGAGGTTGAGCCCATCGGCCCGCAGAAGCTGATGGATCTGGTGATCGTTGCGCCTTGCACCGGGAACACGCTGGCCAAGCTCGCGCAGGGCGTCACCGATACGCCGGTGACCATGGCGGTCAAATCCCAGCTACGAAACGCAAGGCCCGTCCTTCTTGGCATCTCCACCAACGACGGCCTTTCGGGCAGCGCCGGAAACATCGGAGCCCTGATGGCGCGCAAACATGTTTACTTTGTTCCCTTCTCGCAGGATGATCCGGTTCGCAAGCCGACTTCGCTGGTACTGGAGACTGCGGATCTGCGCGCGGCCGCGCTGTCCGCGCTGCGCGGCGAACAGCTTCAGCCGCTTCTCAAAGGGCGGGATATTAACAAATTGTGAAGTCGAAAAAAATCCTAAAAAGACTATTGACAGCGGTTATCCTTGGTGATATTATAGTCAAGCACGCGAAAAACGGCGCAAACGAAAAACGGTGAACGTGCGATGCGATTCTTGAAAACGATACAGCGAGAGCGAGAGAAAGAACAGTCAGA
>CALGYL010000326.1 GCA_937934775.1 uncultured Clostridia bacterium | reverse complement strand
CCACCGCCTCCACCGCCTACAACGCGTAGCGGGAGGCGCGGCATGATCGAGCAGTGCGTCTATGCCGGGGACGATCGCGGTATTTCCGAAGAGCGGCTGGCCGAGGCGCTGGAGGACATGCTCTCCGGGGAGCGCGGGCGGCTGCAGCGGGTACTTCTCCTGCCGCCGGACCATACCCGGCCCCATTCGGGCGGCGGGCGGATCGCAAATCTCTGTTATCATCTGCTGGAGGGAAGCTGCCGGGTTGACGTGATGCCCGCGCTGGGCACCCATGCGCCGATGACCCGGGCGCAGTGCCTGGCGATGTTCGGCGACATCCCGTTTGAACGCTTTCTCGTCCATTCCTGGCGGTCGGACGTGACCCGGATCGGGCAAATTCCGGCGGAATTTGTCCATGACGCGTCCGGCGGGCTGTACGACGCGCCCATCGACGTGGAGGTCAGCCGCCGTCTGCTCTCGGGCTACGACCGGATCCTGTCCATCGGCCAGGTGATCCCTCACGAGGTGGCGGGTATGGCCAACCACGCAAAGAACATCTTCGTCGGCTGCGGCGGACCCGGCATGATCAACGCCACCCACATCATCAGCGCGTTTTACGGCGTGGAGCGGGTGATGGGGCGGGAGGATAGCCCCGTCCGCAGGCTATTCGATTACGCGGCGGAGCATTTTCTTCATGATCTGCCGATCCTGTACGCGCTGACGGTGGCCACTGCGCCGGACGGCGAAACGCGCCTTCATGGGCTGTTCACGGGCGAAGGCCGGGGGTGCTTTGAAAAAGCGGCGGCGCTTTCTCTGGAGAAGAACGTCACCTTCGTCGAAAGACCGCTTCAAAAGGTGGTCGCGTACCTGAACGAGCGGGAATTTCGCACCACCTGGCTGGGCAACAAGGCGGTCTACCGAACCCGAATGGCGATTGCGGACGGCGGGGAGCTGATCGTGCTGGCTCCAGGTGTTCAGGGCTTTGGCGAAGACACGGAAAACGACCGGCTGATCCGCAAATACGGCTACTGCGGTCGAGAGCGAGTGATCGAGCTTTGCCGGACGCAGGACGATCTGAAGGCCAACCTGTCGGCGGCGGCCCACCTGATCCACGGCAGCGCCGATGGGAAATTTACCATCACCTACTGCACCAGGGATTTGGAGCGGCCGGCGGTGGAGGGCGTCGGCTACCGCCATCTGCCCTACAACGCGGCGATTGCATGGTACGATCCCGCAAGGCTGCGCCCCGGTTTCAATCGCCTTCCGGACGGGGAGGAAATTTATTTCATCCCCAACCCGGCGCTGGGCCTGTGGGCGCAAGAGGGAACCAATCGCTAAAGAAATGAGCGGTGCGCGCCAAACGGGCGTTCACAGCTCTTTTTCTATGCATCCCGTATGGGACGATTCGCGCAATTGCAGACTTGACAGGCTTGAGATATCATAGGGACGTTGGCCTGGTGCGGCAGGAACCATAGGGGATTTCCCCGAATGTGCATTTTCCTTTGGGATCTACCCAGGGACGTCGAGCGGTATTCCGTCATAGTATTCTGTATGGAATAGAAATTGGGTTTGTCGGAATGAGGCGATTGTATGCGCGATCCGGAATGGGATATTTCTCTTGTTAAGGCGGTCAACATCCCCATCGAGCTTTATCAGTAGGACATCGGCCGCTATTTTATCGGCTACGCCGACGGGCTGGCCTTTGGCGGGGGCACAAGTACCTGGGCGAGGCTATATAACCCAGTTGATTCGAATGTGAACCTGCATGTCAATGTATGGACGGTGACGGACATCTCGGAGGTGCCCTTTCGCGCCCAATTCTGGTTCAACGCCGGGGTGCCGGGCGCGTATTCTACGGCGGTCGCGACACCCACCAACACGGCGATCCGGCCCGCGCCGGTTCCGAAGGTGGAGCTTCAGTTGGCGTCGAATGTGACACAAACCCCGGAAGGGGGCATCAAGGCGTTCGTGCGCCGGGGGGAACCCGGAACCACCGTGGTTGAAACCGAGAACGGCAAGCTGATCTTCCCGCCCGGCGGCGCTTTTCTGGTGTACCTGTCGCTGATTGAGAAGCCGGAAAGCTCCGCGGAGGGGAGAATCGCGTTCGGATGGTGGGAAGAGGATCTTCCGCGCCCTTGCCTGTGCGAATCGTGAAGTGCTCCGTCTCCAGAGAGTATGTTCAGAAGCCCCGCTTCCGCAGGGGTGCGGGATACCGTCAGGAGGCCGCCGGTGTTTCTCCGGTGGCCTCCTGACGCTTTATTGGAGCTACGCGTAGTACGCGCCCTCGATGCGGATGGTGGAGCTTCCGCCAAAGACCACAGCGCCGTTGACCGTAGACAGATGGACTGAATTGAAAACCCGATCTTTTCCGCCCTGCTCGATCCGGCAATCCCGTCCGTCCCAAAGTCCGTTTTTCAGCAGATAGTAGCCGAACGCGCTGTTTCCGGAACCGGTCGCCGGGTCCTCCAGGTAGCCGAACTTCGGCGCGAAAACCCTCGTGTGCGCGAGGCTTGCGGGGTTTTGCGTATCCAGCGAAAATATCAGGATGATGTCGACGCCGTTCGCGTCGCAGAACAGCCGCAATTCCGTTTCGTCCGGAAATATGGATATCTCGGTCTGAAGGCCCGAAAGGGGAACGATCAGCGTGCGAAGGCCCGCGTCAATCCGGTCGACCGGGAGATCGGGGCGTATTTCGTAGGGCCGAACGCCCAGCTTTCCGGCGATGTCTTCGGCGCGCAGATCCGTACCGAGGTACTCTGGCTCCGGCGCGGTGATGTAGACCGCGTCCTGTTCACCAATCCTGTTGTAGATAGACAGGCCGCCTTTTTTGTTTGTACGCACAGGGATCGTCTTTTGTTTCATTAGATCGGGGGAGTCCTTGATCAGTCCGTACAGGCACGCGATCGTGCCATGGCCGCAAAAATCCACCTCGCACTCCGAGGAGTAATAGGTGAGGAGGATGCCCTCCGCGTCTTTGCGGCAGTAGACCATCTCGGAGACGAAGCCCTTGTGCTGACGGGCGATGGCGAGCATCTGTTCCTCGTGCAACGTTTGCGACGGCTCCAGATACAGGCAGGCCGCGGGGTTGCCCATCGAGCCATCCGCCGTAAACGCGTCCACCTTTTTGTATTTGTAAGCCTGAGACATACCCTTTGCGCTCCTCTCGCGGGCCGGGGCGTGAGCCGCCCGGACCCGCGCGGCGATACCCGGCCGGATATTGAACAGATCCGAACCACCTTCAGCCGGATGGCCTGCGGAGCGGTTCGGATTGTGCGCCTCCGGTCAAACCGGCTCGAAACGGATTGTCAATCGGCGCCAAACCGCTCATACCAATTCCAAGTATCATTTCCCTGTCGAGCCGGGTTTTTTCGCGCAAAACAGTGTCGCCTTCCGCTCAAAATAGCGCTGCTATTTTGAGCGGAAGGCTCCTTGTTCTGCATCGAAAATACCTCGTCCCTTTGGGGTAAGTAATACGCTTCATTGGTATCAATCGTCGTCTTGGCTCTTTTCACCGGGGATGAAAGGGATTCTTCTTTCATTCAAATTTACGGTACATTGCCACATACGCTTTGCAGGGCCGGTGCCCAGCAACACAGTAAGGAAAATAACGTCACGATTCCCGCGCTCCGACTCCCTGTCAGGATCAGAAACAGTTCGCTGGATTTCATTACTTCTATACCGGATGGGCCGCCAGATTGTAGGCTGCTATCGCGTGATATAAAGAAAATCCGTCTCTTTCGAGGCGGATTTTGGTGCCGGAAGCGGGACTTGAACCCGCACGGTGTTGCCACCAACGGATTTTGAGTCCGTCACGTCTGCCATTCCATCATTCCGGCACGATGCGGGTTTTATTATAAAAGATTGGCAGGCAAAAAGCAAGGGGAGAAGCGAAATTTCCCTGGGAAACGTGGAAACCTGAGACAGGGGCGCAGGGTTGGAGAAATTTTTCGGGCCGCCTCCAAATTCATGCAACCGGAACTTTGAGATTGCGTCCAAAGAAAGACTGGTTGAAAAAAGTTGGCTCCATTAGGTTTTTTAACGCGTCATGTGTATAATAGCAGGTGGAAGTGAGGTGATCGGCTTGCAGAATGCACCCGATGAGCACGATCTCGTCCGCAAGGCATCGCAAGGCGATGAAGCCGCGTTTGAACTGCTGATGCGCGCGCACGAAAGCCGCATGTACGCGGTTTCGCTGAGAATGTGCGGCAACCGGGAAGACGCGCAGGACTGCCTTCAGGAAGCCATGTTGCGCATCTACCGGGCGATATCCAATTTTAAGGGGCAATCCTCTTTTGCCACATGGGCATACCGAATCACGATGAATACGTGCCTGGACGAACTGCGGCGGCGGAAACTGCGCACCGCGACGTCGCTGGACGTTCTTTTGGACACCGGGTGGTCGCCAACGGACGACGGGGAGACCCCGGAACAGCACTCCGTCGCCTCCGAGCAGCGGCGCACGCTGGAGAAGGCCATCGCGGATCTGCCGGAGGATATGCGCGCCGCCATCGTGCTGCGCGACGTGCAGGGGTTCAGTTATGATGAAATTGCCAGAATGTTGGAGGCCAACGTGGGTACGATCAAATCCCGCATCAGCCGGGGACGGGAAAAGCTTCGGGAAGTGCTGGTCAGGCAACCGGAACTTTTTGGCCGGTATCCGGTCTAATTTGCGGAAAGGAGGGGAAGCGCATGAACGAACAAGAGAGTTGCCGCTGGTTTGAAACCAACCTGAACGCATACCTGGACGGTGAGCTCGACCGGGAAGCGCGCGAGCAGATGAATGCACACGCGCGGTCCTGCCCCGCATGCGGGCAGAAGCTGGAAACCATGACGAGGCTTCTGACCATGTGCGCCGAGCTTGACGAAGGGTTGGTTATACCGCTGGAAACGCAGTCCGCCTGGCGGAAGGCGGTGCGGGCGGAAGCGCAGGGCCGCAAAAAAGCGCGGCGCGTCGGCGCATGGACGCGCGGCGTAGGCTGGATCGCGGCGGCGCTGACGTTCCTGACGGTCTCCACGGCCGTGTTCAACCAGAGTGTTACGGTTTCCCCCACGCAGTTTGCCGGAAATGCGGTTCCGGCCCCGGAAAGCCGGAGCTATACCGCCCCGGTGGAGCTGGCCGCGATGCCTGAAATGGCTTCGGATGATTCCAGCACGATAAGCCTCAAACCGGATGGCGCGATGGATTCAAACAGTACTTCTCAGGATCAACAGGTGATCGACACCAAGGCCGCCGAACGCTCTCAGGTGATCCTCCGCTCGGCCAGCCGCAATATTGAAACCACCGCCTACGACACCGACAGCCAGTCTGTCGACAACCTCGTGGACGAGTACGACGCTTACTATGAATCAGACAGCCAGAGCGGCCAGCCCATCAAAGCGGGCGAGTCCACCGGCCGTCAGCGAGACATGAGCATCCGTGTACCCAGCGCCCAATTGGACGAGTTCCTGGCGGGCATGGACGTGATCGGAACCATCGTCTACAAAAGCCAGACGGCGGAAGACGTCTCTTCCCAGTACTACGACGCCAATGCCCGGCTGGACGCGCTGAAAGCGCAGCGGGATCAGATCAGCAAGCTGATGACCAGTGCCACCGATCTGACCGCCATCGCTGACCTCTCCGACAGGTTCTACAACCTGCAGGCAGAGATCGACCAGCTGGAGGGCAGCATCCGCGGCTGGGACAGCAAGGCCGATGACTCCCAGGTGACCGTGCGCATGACCGAGGTGCCTGTGCGCGACCAGGTGCAGCCTGTGGGCAGCAGCCTGATGGAGCGCATCCGCACCGGATTCTTCGATTCCGTCAACTGGCTGAGCGGCTTTTTGCAGAACATGGCTGTGATGCTGGCCGCGTTCGCGCCGGTTCTGGTGGTGCTGATTCCGCTGATCGTTCTGATCCTGGTGATCGTCAAGGTGGTTCGCGCCCGCGGGCGCAAATAAAACCTGTTACCCTGTGGCGCATGTCAAATTTCGCCATGCGCCATTTTTGCACCCAAAATGTGGGAAAAAGGAGTGATTTTCATGAAACCTTGGAAGATCTTGACCTTGGCTCTGGCGATGCTGCTCATGCTCACACCCCTCTCCGCTCTGGCTGAGGGCGCGCAGGTAACCGCCTCCGGTACCGGCGTGGTCACATTGAAACCCGACACCGCTACCATCACCATGGGCGTCAGCGAGACCGCCAAGGGCGCGGTTCAGGCTCAGTCAACCGTCAACAAGAAGATTGACGCCATCAAAAAAGCGCTGATCAAGGCGGGCGCCAAGGACGCCGACATCTCCGTCAGCGACCTGAGCGTCTGGGGCAACTACGACTATTCCGACGGGCAGGAGCAGAAGCTGACCGGCTATACCGCCTCCCATACGCTCAACATTACCGTCAGCGACATGGATCTGGTTGGGCCCATGATCGACGCCGCGCTGGACGCCGGCGCAAACCAACTGCAGGGCGTGTCCTTCTCCGTCAAGAACAACGACGAAGCCTATAACCAGGCGCTGAAGCTGGCCGTCGAGAAGGCCCGCGAAAAGGCCGATGTGTTGGCCGTCGCCGCAGGCGTCAAGCTGGGCGCGATTCAGTCCATCGACGAATCCGCGAGCAATGACTATACCCCCTACGTAACCGCCAAGTACGCGTCGGCCGACGCGGCTGAAGGTTCCGCGCCCACGCAGGTGGATACCGGCATGGTGACCATCAGCGCGACGGTGACGGTGGTCTACGGCCTGGAAGGCTGATGGCAGGGAAGAAACTCGGGCGAGAAGGCTTTTTATCAAGATAAAGCCATGGAGTAAGTTGAACAAGAAACCGGTCTTCACAAGTACGTTGAAGGCCGGTTTTTTCTTCGGTTTTCGTTCCGGACGTCTGACCTTTGCGTACCGAAAAGCATAGGAAAAGCCCCCGCCGCTACGACGAGGGCTTGAATGGAACTTACTTCGCCTGCTTCTTTTCGGGCTCCATGTCGATGACCTTCTGTCCATCGTAGTAGCCGCAGTGCTTGCACACGCGGTGAGACAGCTTCATCTTCTGGCAGCGCGGGCACTTGACGATGCCGGGCACGCTCAGCTTCCAGTTCGCGGCGCGGCGGGAGTGCTTGCGCGCCTTTGATGTTTTATACTTCGGTACGGCCATGATTACACCTCCTCGTCGTCGCTGGTAAACAGTTCGCTGAGAGCCGCGAACGGGTTCGCCTTGGGCTCGCCCTTCGGGCAGTCACAGGGTTTTTCGTTGAGGTTCGCGCCGCAAGTCGGGCACAACCCCTTGCAGTCCTTCCGGCACAACAGCCGCATCGGCATTTCCAGAAGCAGAGCCTCCCGGGCCGGGCCCGTCAGGTCGATCTGGTGGCCGTCCAGCAGCCGTTGGTCGGGATTTTCCGGGTCCGCCTCGCGCACAAACACCTCGTCGATGTCGGACTTGAGTGGCAGAGTAACTTCCCGGAGGCACCTTGCGCAGTGTGCCGTAAGCATCGCGCGCACCGTGCCGCAGACAGAGACCGATTCGCCCGCGCCGGTGAACTCGCCCTTGAGCAGAACGTCCTTGAAAAGGACTTCGTCGCTCAGAACGTCCATCGGTTCAAGCGTCAGCGCGCAATCAAAGGGGTATGTCTGACCCGGGTTCTTGAGCGCGGCCGACACATCGATCATAGGGGCAATCACCTCGCAGGGACTAACCAGCTTAGTATAATGCTGGCCAGGGTATTTGTCAAATTATTTTTGCGTAAGTTCCAATGTGTCGCGGGCGATGGCCAGTTCCTCGTTGGTGGGGATGACCCACACCTTCACCTTGGCGCCGTCCTTGGAAATCTCGCCCTCGGAGCGCATGCCGCCGTTCTTGGAAGGATCCAGCTCAATGCCCAGGAATTCCAGGCCTTCGCAGATTTCGGCGCGGCCCGTGGCGTCGTTCTCGCCGATGCCGGCAGTGAAGATCAGCGCGTCCAGCCCGCCCATCGCGGCGGCGTAGGAGCCGACGGTCTTGCGGATGCCGTAGGCCCACATCTCGCGGGCGATCTTGCAGCGCTCGTCGCCTTCCTTCGCGCCGGCGACCACGTCGCGCATGTCGCTGGAGCGGCCGCTGATGCCCATCAGGCCAGACTTCTTGTTGAGCATGTCCACCACCTGTTCGGCGGTCATGTTCTCACGGGTGGAGAGGGTGGAGACCACCGCGGGATCCAGGCTGCCCGAGCGGGTGCCCATCAGAACGCCCTCAAGAGGCGTCAGGCCCATGGAGGTGTCCACGCACTTGCCGTCCACCACCGCGGAAAGCGAGGAGCCGTTGCCCAGATGGCACACGATCAGCCTTTTCGCGCCCAGCAGCTTGACCGCGCGGGCCGACACGAAGCGGTGGCTGGTGCCGTGGAAGCCGTAGCGGCGAATGGCGTGCTTTTTGTAGTATTCCATCGGGATGCCGTAAAGATACGCCTTGGCCGGCATGGTCTGATGGAAGGCGGTGTCGAACACGGCCACCTGCGGGGTGTCCGGCATGACGCGCTGGCAGGCGCGGATGCCCATCAGGTTTGCGGGGTTGTGCAGCGGGCCCAGCGGGATGCAATCCTCGATGGCCTTCTCAACCGGCTCGTCGATCACGCAGGAGGCGGTGAACTTGTCGCCGCCGTGCAGCACACGGTGTCCCACCGAGCCGATTTCGGCGATGGAGGTAATGACGCCGTGCGCGGGATCGATCAGCGCCTCCAGAACCAACTGCATCGCGTCGGTGTGGCTTTTCATCGGCTGCTCGACGACGTACTTCTGGTCGCCGTACTGATGGGTCAGCTTGCTGCCCTCGATGCCGATGCGCTCGGCCAGGCCCTTTGCCAGCACCGTTTCGCCCTGCATATCGATCAGCTGATATTTGAGCGACGAGGAACCCGCGTTGATCACCAGAATTTTCATGGGAGATTCAAACCTTTCTCGCGTACCGCGATGTAGTAAACAATGTGCGCACGGTCCGTGCGGAACCCCTTCCGGCGTGCCGAAAGACAGGGGCGGTTTACCGTTACTGGTTCTTTTGCGCCTGGACGGCGGTGATGGCCACGGTGGCCACGATGTCGTCCACCGAGCAGCCGCGGGACAGGTCGTTGCAGGGTTTGGCCAGGCCCTGGAGCACCGGGCCGTAGGCTTCCGCGCCCGCCAGCCGCTGCACCAGCTTGTAGCCGATGTTGCCTGACTGCAGGTCAGGGAAGACCAGCACGTTGGCATGGCCCGCCACCGGGGAGCCGGGGCTCTTGAGCTGGCCCACGGATTCCACCAGCGCCGCGTCGGCCTGCAGCTCGCCGTCCAGCTTGAGGTCGGGCGCGAGTTCATGGGCGATGCGGGTGGCTTCCTGAACCTTGGTCACCAGTTCGTGGGAAGCGCTGCCCTTGGTGGAGAAGGAAAGGAGCGCCACGCGGGGCTCCATGTTCGCAAGGCTCTTCGCGGAGTCCGCCGCCGCCACGGCGATGTTGGCCAGTTCTTCCGCGGTGGGGCAGGGGATCACGGCGCAGTCGGCGAAGATCATCACGCCGCCCTCGCCGTAGGTTTCGTTGGGGCACTCCATCAGGAAGCAGGAGGACACGGTCTTGATGCCCGGCTTGGACTTGATGATCTGCAGCGCGGGCCGGAGCATGTCGCCGGTGGAGTGGATCGCGCCGGAGACTAGGCCGTCGGCGTCGCCCATCTTGACCATCATGACGCCGTAGTACATCGGGTCCGCGAGCTTCGCGGCGGCCTCTTCACTCGTCATGCCCTTGGCCTTGCGCAGCATATAAAGCGCCTCGGCGTAAGGCTGTGCCTTGTCGCTCGAGGCGGGGTGGATGATCTGAACGCCGCTTAAGGATACACCGAGGCCCTTGGCGGTTTCGAGAATCTTTTCGGGGTCTCCCAGCAGGGTAACACGGGCCAGGCCTGTTTCCGCAACCTTGGCGGCAGCGGCGATGTTGCGCTTTTCCTCGCCTTCGGGCAGAACGATGTGGCGCACGTCCGCCTTCGCTTTCACCATGATTTTTTCGATGAGTGCCATGATGGATCTCCTCCCGGTTTTCCTGATATTCATGATTCGCAGTCACACCAAACTATTATACATTATAGGTTGGCATTTTAAAAGCGCGAACTGTTAAAATATTCAGCGATCTTTGTGCCGAATTTGCGCGTGTCGGGGGCAACAAACCGGCGCTTGCTCCCGTCTGAACCTGTGACGGACGCAATAAACAATGACCGGAGGAATGACATGAAACGCATCCATGCCCTGATTGCCCTGGCGCTTTGCCTGGTTCTGATGCTGAGTGCGTACCTGACCGTCCAGGCACAGCGCGGCGACGGCTCCCTTTTGGGCGCCTACGAGCCCGACAGTGCGGCATCGACCGCCGTGCCCAACCTTCCCGAGGGGACAGCCCTGACCGAGAAGCGCATGACGCTTGACAACCAGATGGATGGGCAATCGGTCCATACCGAACTGACCTTCGCGCTTGCGGTCGCGCCGCAGGACGCCGTCTGGTCGCAACTGTCCGAGCTTTTCGCGGTGAAGGTTTCGGATCAGATCGCATCCAGCTCGGGCAAGTCCGCGGAAGAGATCTCCCAGGCGATACAGAAGGCCGTCGGCGGCGCGATTGACGCTTCCGCCAAAGCGCTCGCAGGCGGCGAGATTTATCTGACGAATGTCACCGTGACCACGCCCTACTTTGAGCCCCTTCAGCGGGGTTCGAAGAACGACGCCACCATGGCGCTTCAGCAGAAGCTGATTCTGCTGGGCTACCTGAGCGGCGCCGCCGACGGCCAGTACGGCAAGGGCACGGCCGCCGCGGTCTCCCAGCTGGAGGCGTACATCCGCCAACTCGAGCAGGACGACCTTGACGCAAAGGCGACGCCGGCTCCCGAGCCGACCAAGGCCCCGGACCCCTCGGCCACGTTGGACCCGAACGCCACCCCCGCGCCCACCCCGGTGCCCGCGCCCACGCCTTCGACTGTTGTGGACGGCATCGCGGATTCCACGCTTCTGAATTATCTGATGAGCGACGAATTCCCGTCTGCCCGGATGGATCTGAAGTTTGGCGACAAGGGCGACCAGGTCACCCGCTTCCAGCGCAGGCTCTCCGCCATGGGCTACCTGATCGGCTCGCCCGACGGCTACTACGGCGCGGGTACCCAGCGCAGCGTGCGACTGCTCCAGTATTACAACGGGTTGGAGCAGAACGGCGTGGCAGACATTGCGCTGCAGAAACTGGTGTTCTCCGGACAGGCCAAGGCGCCGGACCATCCGATGCTCGCCGACGGTTCTTCCGGCAGCGAAGTCACCAAGCTGCAGCAGCGGCTGCACATCCTGGGCTTCATGATCGGCCAGCCCGACGGCAGCTACGGCGCCGCCACCGACCGGGCGGTTGAGAACCTGCAGGCCTACTTTCAGGCACAGGAGCGCGAGGCGCTCATTGCCGAGGCAATGGCAAGCGGCAAGTCCGCTGCCGACATCAAGATCGACGATAGCCAGCTCGCGACCGTCATCAATGGCGTTGCCGATCCGATCCTGCTCGACAAGTTCTACGCCTCGGACTTCCCGGACATCCCGGGCGCGATGGAAAGCGGCTCCGCGGGGGAGGAAGTCAAGCGCGTGCAGCGCAGGCTTTACAGCCTCGAATACCTGTATACCTCCGCCGACGGCGGCTTTGGCCCCGGCACGGCCAACGCGATCAAGGACTTCCAGAAGCGAAACAAGCTCAGCCAGACCGGAAACGCCGACAAAAAAACGCTGGAATTGCTGTTTTCGGACACGGCCCGGAAGGCGCTCAAGCCCTACCTTCTGAAGGTCTCCATCGCCAAGCAGCGCGTGTACGCCTACGCGCCGGACGCAAACGAGGAGTACACCGTGCTGGTGCGCACCATGAAGTGCTCCACCGGCATGCCTGACACGCCCACGCCGAAGGGAACATACCAGGCTTCCACCGGCCCTGGCGCCCGCTGGCACTACTTCAAGGAGTTCTTCGTCTGGGCCCAGTACGCCTACTACATTCAGGGGGACATCATGTTCCACTCGGTTTTGTACAACAACAAGGGCGGCTCGCCCACCTACGGCTCCGTCCACAATCTGGGCCGGAAGGCCTCCCACGGCTGCGTGCGGCTGGCTGTGGAAAACGCCAAGTGGATCTACCAGAACTGCCCGGCGAAGACCAAGGTCATCGTCTACTGATGAGAAGCATGGGGAATCCGCATCGCGGTTTGTCCGTGCGAAGAGAAAGCGGAATGCGCGCTTGAAATTCTCCGGATTTTCCGTGCGGCGCGCTGACGAAATTGTTTGGTCCGCCAGTTGAAAACTGGTGGACCAAACGCGTTTTGTTTTGCATATGCCGCCGGAAACGAATTATGCCGGGACAAAAATGAGAAGGCGATAGAGATGGTGAATTGGTTTTCTTCAGGCGAACACAATCTGCACCAGCAGCATATAGACCACCGTGCCGCCGAAGATCGAGATTAGCGCGTTGCCGCGCCACAGATGCAGCCCCGCCACCACGCAGCAGGCGATGATCTCCGAAAGGCCGAACGGCGGCGCCGCGAAGTTCATCGCGCGCAGACAGTAGACGACCAAGAGCGTCAGCATCGCCGGCGGCAGCGCCCGCCCCAGGTATTCAATGGCCTTGGGTGGCTTGCGGCCGCGCCCAAACACCACGAAGGGGAGGAACCTTGTCAGCGCTGTCGCCAGCGCCATCAGCGCGATGGCCAGCGCCAGTCTCGGTCCGTGGGTCATGCGCCCGTTCCCCCTTTCGTTTGCAGCTTCGCCTCAAAGAATTCGCGGAAAAGGATCAGCGCAGCCAGAATGATGACGAGCGCGATGGGCATCATCAGCGCCTGTCCGCCCGCGGCGAGGGCCAGGATGCCCGCAAGCGCGCCCAGCGCGAAGGGTTCCCAGGTTCTGTACTTCTTGACCAGGTCGAGCGTCAGAACCAGAAACAGCGCCGTCAGCATGAAGTCCATGCCCTGTGTCTTGATGTGAATGAACGCCCCAGCCAGCGCGCCCAGCACCGTGCCCGCCACCCAGTAGCACTGGCAGAGCAGGGTGATCAGGAATAGATAGGGCTTCCGGGCCTCGCCCTGGGGCAGATCCGCGCCCACGAGCAGCGCATAAGCCTCGTCGGTCAGGGCAAAAATCAGGTAGGGCTTGTATGCGCCCGCGTCCCGGTACAGGTCCAGAAGCGACAGTCCGTAGACCATCTGCCGGATGTTCAGGAAGAAAACCATCACGAACATCGTGAGGAGGGACGCGTTCTGGGCGAACATCGTCACCGCCAGATACTGGGCCGAACCCGCGTACATGAACGCGCTCATCGAAAAAGATACGTAGGGGGCGTAGCCCGCCGCTGACATCATGAATCCGAAGGCCATGCCCAGCGGCACATAGCCGAACAACACCGGCAGCGTACTGGTAAAGGCCTTCGCCCAGTTTTCCCGCCGCATTCGCTCACCCCTTCGCGCGCGTTTTTCCGGCATTATAACATGCTCTGGGCGGTGGGGGGTGGCGTAGAAAATGTTAAAACTTGACACGTTTCACCGGCCTCTCTATACTGACAGCGGAGGTGGCCCCATGACCAGAGCGCAATATGAACAGATTGAGGCGATCATGCTCTCCTACATGGAGGACAGCGCCCACGACGGGCAGCATGTCTACCGCGTGCTGCGCACGGCGCTGGAAATCGCAAAAACCCATCGGGAGGCGGACCTGGACATCCTGGTCACCGCCTGTCTTTTGCACGATATCGGGCGGGCGGCGCAGTACAGGGACCCGACGGTCAGTCACGCCGAAGTCGGCGCGGACATGGCGCGCCGGCATCTTCTCGCGATCGGCTGGGAGGAGGCGCGGGCGGACCGCGTCGCGGACGCGGTTCGCGCCCACCGGTTCCGCAGCCGTACAAAGCCCGAATCCATCGAAGCGCAGATCCTCTTTGACGCCGACAAGCTGGACGTCACCGGCGCGATGGGCGTGGCACGGACGCTCCTGTATCAGGGCGTTGTGGGCGAACCGCTCTACCGGGTGGACGGGCGCGGCCAGATACTGGACGGACATGAAAAGGAACCCAGCTTCGCAAACGAATATGTGATCAAGCTGTCCCGGCTGTACGACAATTTCTACACCCCGGAAGCTACGGCAATGGCCCGGCCCCGGGCGAAGGCGGCGCGGGATTTCTACGAGAACCTTTTGAGCGAGGCGCGGGGCGGCGCGCCGCTTGACGCGCGGCTGGATGAGGTGCTGAATCCTTGAAACCGAATTGTATCTGGTTTAGGGGCCTGCCGGAGGACGGTGCGCACGTCGAGCGGCTGGATCTTGCCATTCCGAACCTGCCGGAGGAGCTTTCGGGGGTCACAATCCTGTTCGCCTCCGACATTCACGCCGGGTTCACGTTCCCGGAGGCGGCGCAGGACCGTTTGATCGAACAGATGAAACACCTCGCGCCCGACATGATTCTCTGGGGCGGGGATTTTGCCGAAACAAAGCGGGATGCCCGGCAATTGTTTGGAAAAATCGCGCGGCTGAAGCCGAGGCTGGGCATGGCGGGCGTGCCGGGCAACAACGACCGCCGCGCGTTCCGGGGCGCGATGGAGGAGCTGAACCGCCTGGCGGAGGGCGCCGGCATGCGGTTTCTGATCAACGGCCGCTGGTCGATCTCCGCGAACGGCGGAAAGCTGACCATTCTGGGCCTGGACGAGGATTATTTCGGCGCTCCGGACGCTTCAATTCTGGACGGGGTGCGGGAAGAAGGAGAGACGAGGATCCTCCTGTCCCACTCGCCCGCGCTGCTGGAAAAGTTGTTTATTGGGCATGCGCCGCCGCCGCTGATCCTTACCGGCCATACCCACGGGGGGCAGATGCGGCTGGGCAGTCTGACGCCGTACAGCCTCGGCTTTGAAGGCGTACGGCCCAGGCAGCGCTTCTTCACCGTCCGGGGCGTCCGGCGGGGAGAGGGCTGGACGCTTTTGGTTTCGGGCGGGCTGGGCTCCAGCAGGCTGCCGCTGCGCATCGGCTGCGCGCCGGAAATGCAGTGGATTACGCTTTCGCGGCGCTGAAACATCCGAAGGCGGTTTAAATGAAAAGAGGATGCGACGCGCGGAAACCCGGCAGGAGTTCAGGCGCGAAGCGCTTCCTCCATCGCAGAAAAAACCATACGGGCATTTAAGGCTCAGAGCGCCCTTCCCCGGCAAAAAGGGAAGGGCGCTCCAATATTGGGGCTGTCCTACGGAATTTCGAGGTTGGTTTCGCAGTCCTCGCCGCTCCGGGCGCAATTCTCGCAGACCATCGCGCCGCAGCGCGCGCATTCGCTCATCGTCCTGGCGTCGGCTGTGCGCCGGCAGTGGCCGCATTCGATCATGGACATGCTTTCAACTCCTTCGATCGTTTAGTATGCCGAAAGTACGGTCAAAAATTCGTGACTGCAACATTTTGTCAGTCATGATAGTCTAAACCCTTGAATTGTCATCCAATGGGATGTGTGCTACAATGGGCCCGTGCGCCGGACTGTTCCGGCGCGACAGGGACCGGGAGGAGCTTTGCCGTTGTCGGAGGAGAAAAAGGACCAGCCCGCCATCAGCCTGAACGCCGTGACCAAGGTGTATACGATCGGCTCCACCAAGCTTCGGGCGCTGGATGAGGTTTCGCTGGACATATATCCCGGAGAATTTGCATGCATCGTCGGCCGCTCGGGTTCGGGCAAGTCGACGCTACTGAACATGATCGCCGGGCTGGAAAAGCCCACCAAGGGGCAGATCCGCGTGGCGGGCAAGCAGATTGACCGGTTGAGCGAGGGCAAGCTGGTGCAGTTCCGTCTGGACAACGTAGGGTTTGTGTTTCAGCAGTTCAACCTGTTCGCCACCCATACCGCGCTGGACAACGTGGCCATGCCGCTGATGTACAAGGGCATACCCAGGGACGCAAGGATTCGGCAGGCGCGCAAGATGCTTGATCTGGTGGGCCTGACATCCCATATGGCCCACATGCCCAACCAGATGTCGGGCGGTCAGCAGCAGCGCGTGGGCATCGCCCGTTCGCTGGTCACGAAGCCGAAGATCCTGTTCGCGGACGAACCCACCGGCAACCTTGACCTCAAGACATCGCGGGAAATTCTCAGGCTCATCCGCGACGTCTGCCGGGAGCGTGGCACCACCCTGATCATGGTCACCCATGACGTCGAAATCGCCCAGTATGCCGACCGCGTGATCCGTTTGTTGGATGGCCGCGTGATCGAAAACACCTTCCAGCCCAACCCCAAGGCAATTTCGCTGGTACAGACGCTGCCCGACGGCACCGTGATTGAGGTGCCCGCGGGTGAAACCTAGGCGCGGGATGCGCAGGCGCTCAATTCCCCCGCCCGGGTATTAAGGAGGATGACCCCATGACGAGGCAACGGCTACATTCGCTGATTCTGGCCTTTCTGATGGCGCTGGTTCTGGTCGCGCCGGAATTTACGGCAGCTTTCGCCCAGAGCGAGACCGCCGAACCGACCCAAAGCGCCACCGAGGCGCCTGCGGCCACGGATGCGGGCGCGAAGAAAACCAAACAGTATAAAGTGAAATTTGTGGATTCCGTCACCGGCAAGACGATTGGCGATATCCAGCGCGTAAACGCGGGCGAGGCCGCAACCGCGCCCGAAGCGCCCGATCACAGCGATCTGGGTTTTCAGTTTGCGGGCTGGGACAGGAATTTTTCCGGCATTAAGAAGAATCTGACTGTTACGGCGCAGTATACCACCGTCCATCAGATCGCGCTGGGCGAATTTGACGCGGCCAAGGCCGCGCCCGGCGGCGCGCTGCGGCTGATCCTGCCGGTTGTGTTCAAAAACGGGCTGAACGGCAGCAATGTGGCGTCGAACACGCTGGCAAACGGCAACACGGCGGGGTTTGACGCCGCCCGTCAGATTCCGGAGTACGACCAGAGCGCGCTTGTCGCCCAGGACATTGAGTGGATCCGAATCGATCTGAACCTGTCCGGGACACCGCTCAAGGGCGGCAAGGATGCCCGCTCCTCCTACATCTTGAAGTCGGTCAAGGACAGCAAGAAAAAGTACGGGATTGAAAACGGCCAGCCGGTCAACCGGGGCTTCGCGGTGTTCGATTCCGTCAAAACCCGCTCCGATGCCCAGAGCGGTACCTATACGCTCAAGGGTGCCATCGTATGGCGGCTCAAGGGCACCAAGCTGGACAATGAGGTTCCCTTTGAAATCAAACTGAAGATCGGCGGCGCGTCCGAGCAGGCGACTGCCGCGCTGGACGGCGCCGTCGCGGCCAAAGCGGCCGAGGTGACCGAAGCGCCGGACGATTCCGGCATCCTGATCGCCAACCAGGCCCCGGCCGCGACGCCGGTGGTTCAAATCCTGATTCCGGAGGCGACGCCGTCGCCGGAACCTACCGTCACACCGGAACCCACCGTTACTCCGGAAGCCACCGCCACATCGGAACCAACCGTAGCGCCGGAAGTCACGGCTACGCCGGAAGTCACCGTCACGCCGGAACCCAGCGTAGCGCCGGAAGCGACCGAGCCTGCCGCGTCTCCGGAACCCGCTGTGACGCCGGACGCGACGCTTCAAGCCTTGGCGGCGGATGTCACCGCGGTGCCCGAGGCGACAGCGACGCCTGAACCCTCCGCGACGCCGGTGATTGAGACGACCGTCGAACCCACCCAGACGCCGGAGGTTGAGGCAACCGCCGAACCCATCCAGACGGCGCAGGCGTTCGCAGAAAAGGCCACCACCGATACCGACGACACCACCGATACAAAGGCGGACAGCCACACCGCCACCTTCACGGACTACGATGGCAGCACCATCGCCACCACTACCGTGCAGGCGGGTTATACGCCGTCCGCACCGGGCGACTATGTGGCGGGTACCAAGCCGCTCAAAAAGATCAACGGTGTCTGGAGCGAGTTCTCCGGCTGGGATCCGGAACTGTACGCGATCACCCAGGATCTGACTTTCAAGGCGCAATATACTCAGCTGACCGAGACGCCGGAGACCACTTACGTGGACGGCTTTGACGGCGCGACGCTGGGCACGGACAAGGACGCAGCGGAAACGACCGCAAAGTCCCACGCCAGCCTGGGCTATCAGTTCATTGGATGGGACGAGACAGCCGTGAAGGGTACCGGCGTAATCAATGTGACCGCCACCGCCCAGTACGAGATGACCTCCACCCTCACCGTCTGCCCGAAGACATTTGCCACCGGCAAGCCCAAGGGCACGATGACCATCGCGCTGCCCATCTCCTATGCCATAAATAACTCGCTGGTCTACAGCGACACGCTGGCCGCCACCGGCAAGCGCGCTGATAAATATACAGGCAAAGAGAGCGCCGGCGACTTTGACCAGGCGAAGTTGACTGCTTTGGGCGTTGAGGATATTAAAATCGAGTTGGACGCCTTTGACAGCGACGATCCAGTGACCGCCTCCAGCCTTTCACCAGCTTGTGTTGTGCAGAACGGTGAAAACAACGGGTATGCTGTGTTCGACAACATTTCCGTCAAGTCCTCCGCCACAAACGGTTTTTACACGCTGACGGGCAGTCTCTACTGGAGGATGAAAGGCGCGACGAAATTTAACTCAGTCACTTTCAATACCCAGATCCGCGTGACCGGCGCGTCCTCCTCCTCGGGCGGCAGCAGCTACAGCAGCGGCTCTACCTCCGGCACCGACAAGCCGCAGCCCAAGCTGGTGGTGGAAGCCATCACCACTGATCCGCTAAGCCCAAAGGCCGGGCAGAATTTTGACGTGGTGCTGTCCCTCAAGAACACCTCGCCCGACTACTTTGTGCAGAACGTCGGCGTGACCTACACCTCCGACGAAGACGCGCTGATGCCCACAACGGGTTCCAACACCGTCTACATCGCCAAGGTTGACAAAAACGAATCCCGCGAGCTTAGATTGCCGGTCAAGTCCAGCCCGGATCTGGCCAAGGAGAACGTCAAGATCGATCTGGCGATGGATTATCAGGACAAGAAGCTGACCGCGCTGACCGGTACGCAGAGCGTGATGATCAATGTCGCCCAGGTACAGCGCATGCAGCTGGATGAGCTGCAACTGCCCGCCACCGCGACCACCGCGGGCGATACCGCGAAGCTGACGCTGGGCATCTTCAACCTGGGCCGCACCATCCTCTACAATGTGACCGCCAAGGTGATCACCGACAACCCCAACCTGACGCCCGGTCAGGCCTTCTTTGGCGGCAATATGGACCCGGGCACCTCCAAGACCGCGGAGCTGGAAGTTACGCCCATCGAGGGCGGCCAGTACAACGGCAGCGTTCAGGTGACGTATGAAAACGCCGTCGGCGAAGTGACCACGGAAACGCGCCCCTTCAGCCTCAACGTAAGCGCGCTGGAGGACATTAATTACGACGACAGCCAGTACGACACCCCCACGGAGACAGCCGCGCCCGAAGCGCCGTCGGCCATCGAGATCATGCAGTACCTGCCGCCCTGGCTGTATGCCGCGGTGGGCCTGACGCTGCTTCTGGTCATTCTCGCAATCGCGATGTCGGCGCGCCGCCGCCGCCGGAGGATGTTCGAAGACGATGAAGTGGATTGATATCCTGTCCGCGGCCCTAAACAATCTCAGGCGGCGCAAGCTGCGCAGCGCCCTGACCATGCTGGGCGTTGTCATCGGCACGGCGGCCATTGTGGTGACCATCTCGCTGGGCTTCGGCGCGGAAAAGACGCAGCTTGCGGCGCTGGAGGCGGCCACGAACCTTCGAATGATCCAGGTGAACCCCAATTACGGCTATTCCGATTCGAGCGGCTCGACCACCGGAAGCCGGATTACCACCATCAACGACAGCGTGATCCGCAGAATTCGGTCTGTTAAGGGCGTCAGCGCGGTCACGCCGATCGTCAATCTCTACGCGGGCGTCAACTTCACCCTCAAGGTGGGCAAGCGCGAGAACCCGACCATGCTGGTGGGCGTGCTGCCGCAGGACTTCGCGAAGATGGTGGACCTGAAAAGCGGGCGCTATTTTTCGTCTTCCACCGGCACGATGGAATTCATCATGTCCGAGATGAGCATGATGTCCTTTCAGGATCCCCAAGTGCCTGACAGCGGCGTGGACATCTATACGCTGATGATGGACAAATTGCCGCTGCCGCTGCCCAAGGTCAACTGGCTGAAGGAAAACTACACCATGACCATGAGCTGGGAGGAGACCCAGGAGGATTCCGCGAACGTCAGCGACGAGCCCGTCATCAAGACCAAAGACTACAAAGCCCGGATGGTCGGCACACTGCCCGCGGACATTTACGACATGACCTACTCCTACGGCGCGGTGGTCAACCTCAACTGGCTGAAAAAGTTCTTCAAGGACAACAAGGCGCTGTTCAAGGAGATGGGCGTCGACACGCTGGACAAGTACGACACCGTCAACGTGCTGGCCAAGGACGTGGACTCCGTGGAAGGCGTGGTCAAGGACCTTCTGGACATGGGCCTGCAGTGCTACAGCACCATGGACACGGTCAATACCATCCGAAAACAGATCCAGACCATGCAGGCGTTTTTAGGTTTCATCGGCGCGATTTCGCTGCTGGTCGCGGCGCTCTCCATCGCCAACACCATGATGATGTCCATCTACGAGCGCACCCGGGAAATCGGCGTCATGAAGGTGCTGGGCTGCAAACTTGGCAACATCCGCATGATGTTTTTGAGCGAGGCCGCCTACATCGGCATATTCGGCGGCGCGTTGGGGCTTGTGGTCAGCTATTCGCTCAGCTACGCGCTGAACACGGTGGATTGGCTGCAGCAGCTGGCCTCCAGCATCATGCAATCGGGCATGTTCACGGAGGAAGGCGCGACGGTTTCGATCATCCCGCCAGCTCTTGCGATGGGCACGTGGCTTTTCGTGGTGCTGATCTCCGTCGGCTCGGGCTTTTACCCGGCGCAGCGGGCCACCAGGCTTTCGTCGCTGGCGGCCATCCGCTCCTCCGATTGAGGCGAAAAAATCCGTTTCCCGGCTTTTCGCCGCGAAAGCAAAATCCGCATGGCGGCGGCTATATCCGTTTTCCGCCGGTTCTGACAATGGAATGATCCCCGTACGAATGGACATACTGTCACGCGAGAGGTGATGGTATGTCCTTTGGTTTTATTCTGCTGATCGTGGTCGGGATTCTCGTCATGTTCGGCATCGGTCAGCGCGCGCTGGACAGGCTGCGGCTGACGGACAAGCAGGCGATGCTGTTCGTCGCGCTGATCATTGTGGGCGGCGTTATTCCGGATATTCAGGTGACGCCGCTGTTTGCCTTTAACATCGGCGGCGCGCTGGTGCCGCTGGGGCTGGCGATCTACCTGATCGTCAAGGCGGATACCGCCTGGGAGAAATGGCGCTCGCTGATCGCGGCGGTGCTGGCGGGCGCGGCGGTGTTCGCGCTGGGCCGCTTTCTGCCCGCGGAGCCGGAGCAAACACAGATCGATCCCAACTATCTGTACGGCATTTCGGCGGCGGTGGTGGCCTATGTGTTCGGACGCTCCAGACGCGCTTCGTTCATTGCGGGCGTATTGGGCGTCATGCTGGCCGATACCGCGCAGGCGGTGATCAACTGGAGCCAGGGGATCGATCAGACGCTGATTCTGGGCGGCGCGGGCGCGTTCGACGCGGTGATCATCGCGGGCGTCCTGGCGGTTCTTCTGGCGGAGCTGTTCGGCGAACTGATTGAGCGTGCGACCAGGGGCGCGAGGACGGGGAAGGAGAGGGGAAAATGAAGCGGCTGACCGCCATACTGCTATTACTGCTTCTGCTGATGCCCGTCTGTGTCCGTGCGGAGGAGCCGGAGTATCAGGACGACAGCGTTTACCGCATCTACGACGGGAACGGCGCGTACCTGACCTCCTACGCCGGGCGCGTCTACGTGGAAGACGAATACATCGCGGGGGACAACAAGCTCTACGTCGTGACCGGCGTAGACGACGCGATGCTGACCGCCAGCGCCAGCTACATCGGCATGGAGACCTATGAGGCCCGGATTGAAACGCAGTCCGTCTTTTCGGGCGCCGCGGCGGCAACCAACGCGCCTTCGGCGTCTCCCGGCGCGACTACGGCCGCCAACGCTTCGCCTGCCGCGTCGGGCGGTGGCAAAAAGCTGGTGGCCATGTATTCCACCCACACCGACGAATCTTATGAACCGACCGACGGAACCTCCTCCAAGACGAAGGACGCGGGCATCCTGGACGTGGGCAACGCGCTCAAACAGAATCTGGAAAAGCTGGGCGTGCAGGTGATTTACGACGAGTCCAGCCATCTGCCCCACGACGCCGGCGCGTACAGAAGGTCCCGCCAGACCGCCGAGGAACTTTTGAAAAAGCAGCCCGAAGCGCTGATCGACATTCACCGGGATGGCATCCCCGATCCCAAGGAATATGACAAGACGATCGATGGGGAGCAAGCCTCCAAGGTCCGCCTGGAGGTGGGCCGCTCCAACCCCAACGCCGATGCCAACCGCAATTTTGCCAAAGAGATCAAATCCACCGCCGACCAGATGTACCCGGGGCTGATCAAGGACATCTTCATCGGCAAGGGCAATTACAACCAGGAGCTCTACCCGCAGTCGGTGCTGCTGGAGTTTGGCACCCACACCACCGATAAGGAGCGGGCCATCCAGTCCACTCAGTTCATGGCCACCGTTCTGGACAAGGTGCTGTTCGGCGGCGCCGCAAAAGCGGAATCTTCGCAAACAAATACACAGCAAGGGAACAAATCGGCCGGGAAAGGCGTCCTATGGTTAATAGGCGGTGTAATCGTCGCCGGGGTGATCTACGCGCTGGCCGCCACCGGAACCTTTGGCGGCATGAAACGCAGACTCGCCCGCGGCGCCAGCGAAGTAACTGGCGGTACGATAGGACGCAAGCCCAGGGAGCCCAAAGACCCCAAGTAAAACATGATTGTTGCGTAATAGATTTGTAACTCTATGTATGCAAATACACCCCTTGGCTGTGGTACAATAGAATGTAGTGAGCGTTCTTTACGACCGCGTAAGGAGAGGAATCGCATGAGAGTCCGCAGAAGTGTGCTTGGGCTTATTTGCCTTGTACTGGCTGCGTCGTTGGCCCTCGCGCCGCTTGGCGTAACGGCGGAGAAGGGCAAGATCTACAGGTCAACTGAAAGTGGCGTACGGATTCGCGAGAAGCCGCAGTCCGGCTCTCAGGTTGTCGGCAAGCTCAAGAAGGGCGAGAAAGTCATCCATTTGAGCACCAAAAACAACTGGTGGCGCATCAAGACATCCAACGGGCTGGTTGGTTACGTGTTCCCCTCCAACCTGAAGTATTACCGTACCTACGACGTGGGGAAAATCTACCGGGCCAGCTCTTCCAAGGGCATCAAGGTCTACAAGAAGGCTACCTCCAAATCCAGCGTCAAAGGTACGCTGACCCGCAAGTACACCGTGGTGTTGTTGGCCAAATCGGGCAACTGGGGCCTGATCCGGGTGATCAAGAACGGCAAGGTCGGCTATGTGCCGCTGAAGAACCTGATGGCTGCGTAACGCCCGCTGCGTACCGGAAAAAGCATTGAATCCCGCGCCGAATGGCGCGGGATTTTTCACGCGGCAAAGGGACTGCCGGGCTGTGATCCAGTTACATAATGCGCGGGAAGGTTCCGCGCGCCTTGCGTCCAGGCCGCCCCGAACGGCCCGCGCCGTATTTCTGTTTGTATTCCTAATGGAAGGATGCTATAATATTCCCACCGACGCGCTATGCCAATGCGGGGCGCTTCCGCTGCCCGGGACCCATCGGGCGGCGGGAGGAAACTGAAATTGGTATATTTCAGCGGATTGGAGAAGATGTATGAAAGCATATCATATCGCGGTGGCGGGCACGGGCTATGTGGGCCTGGTGGCGGGCGTGTGCTTCGCGCACATGGGGCATCAGGTGACCTGCGTCGACGTGGACGAGGATAAGGTCCGAAGAATGCGCGAAGGCGAATGCCCGATCTATGAAGAGGGCCTGGAAGAATTGATGCGCGAGACGTTATCCGCCGGGCGCATCCAGTATACCACCAACTACGAGGCAGCCTATAAAAACGCCGACGCCATCTTCATTGGCGTGGGGACGCCGGAATTGCCTGACGGCTCGGCCAATCTGTCCTACATCGCAACCGCCGCGCGGCAGATCGCCGAATCCGTTGAGAAGGATTGTCTGGTCGTGGTCAAGTCCACCGTGCCGGTGGGCACCAACGACAAGGTGGAGCAGTTCATCCATGATTTCCTGGCCCACAACGTATCGGTCGAGGTGGCCTCCAACCCCGAATTTCTGGCGCAGGGCACCGCGGTGCACGATACGCTGCATGCCCAGCGCATCATCATCGGCACCGAGAGCGAAAAGGCCGAGCGCCTGCTCAAGGAAATCTATGAGCCCTTCGGGCTTCCGATCGTCTCGGTGGGCCGCCGCAGCGCGGAGATGATCAAGTATGCCTCCAACGATTTTCTGGCGCTGAAGATCTCCTATATGAACGACATCGCAAACCTGTGCGAACTGGTGGGCGCGGACATTACCGAAGTGGCGCGCGGCATGAGCTATGACGAGCGCATCGGCAAGCGTTACCTGAACGCCGGCGTGGGCTACGGCGGCAGCTGCTTCCCCAAGGATACCAAAGCGCTGCGCTTTCTGGCCGGACAGTTCGGCTATCGGCTTCGCACGGTGGACGCGGCGGTGGAGGTCAACGAGGCGCAGAAGACGGTGCTGTTTCGGAAGGCTTGCCGCAGGCTGATCACCTTCAATCGGCTGAAGGTTGCGGTGCTGGGCGTGGCGTTCAAAGCGGGCACGGACGACCTCCGGGAAGCGCCCGCGCTGGACAACGTGCAGCTGCTTCTGGACGCGGGGGCGATCATCCACTTCTTTGATCCGGTCGCGGCTCCGGCCTTTGAGCGCAGATTCCCCGGCCAGGTGATCAATGAAAAGTCGCCGGAGGACGCGCTGAAGGACGCCAACGTGTGCTTTACGTTTACCGAGTGGCCGCAGATCCGCGCGCTCACGCCGGACGACTTCAAAGCGCGTATGCGCACGCCCCTGGTTTACGATGGGCGCAATCTGTTCGATTCGGCAAAGATGGCCGCCGCAGGCGTCGAATACCACTCCATCGGACGGAAGGGCGGAATTCCGGCGGGAAAATGAACCAAGCGGGGCGCTTTCGCGTCTCATGATGAGAATCCTGTACCAATGCGGCCGGAAGTGGAGGGATGAAGTTGCTCTCAACCGTTAACTCAGGGCTGAACGGTTTTTTCCTGTCCGGTGGGATCAACTTGATCCTCTATATCCTGCTGGCGGTGGTGTTTCTGTACTGCCTGATCCGTTGCATCGCGCCGCTGACGGCATCCCGGCAGGCGCTCCTTCGCGGGGCGCGCTCCATCCGGAAGGGTGAAAAAGCGAAAAGGTCCTGGCGGGAGGAGAACTTCCTGGGCAGCGCGATGCAGGTTCGCTGGAGCGCGTTTCTCAAAACCCAGACCTTCCTGGAGGAGCAGTTCGAGGCCAGTGCCAAGGTGGAGGACTACATTGGCGAGGACGAGGTCTGCCCGCCCGAGACGGCGGCGCTGGCCGATGCCGCGCCCGGCATCATGATGTCGCTGGGCTTTTTGGGTACGCTGATCGGGCTGTGGCAGGGCCTTCCGGCCGCGACCGATACGGCCCAGATGCTTACCGCCGTCCGGCTCTCGCTGGCACCTGCCATCGCGGGGGGCGCGCTGGCCGTTCTGTTTTCGATCATCCACCGCGCGACGATGAGCGGCGCGCAGGGCGCGCTGACGGCGTTTTGTGACGCGATGGCCCGGTATGCGGGCGCGCCGCAGGTGGACCCCGCCGTACAGGCGGCGCTTTTGCAGCGGGAACAGGCGGAGCGCATCCAGACGATGTCCGACGAGATCTCGGGCAGGCTGGCCGACCGCTTCGCGACCTCGATGACCAAGGCGCTTGCGCCTTTGACCGGCGAGCTGGAGCGCTTTACGCAGTCTGCGTCGAAGGAGCAGGTGCGCGGCGTTGACGCGCTGGTCAGCCGCTTTGTGGGCCTTCTGGACGAGCGGATGGGCGGCGGCATGGAAAAGCTGTCCCAAACCATCGACGGGCTGTGCAAAAGCCACCAGCAGATTCAGGACGACCTGAAAAAGGCCTCTGACGGCATGGCCCGCGTGTCCCACGACATGAGCGAGGCACAGCGGTTGTCTCAGGACATGATTGACAAGTTCGACGGCTACCTGACCCGCCTGGGCGGGGCGCAGGCGATGGTGGAGGAGGGGTATGGCCGCATCTCCGCCAACGTGGAGCACCTGGAAATCGTTGCCCGGCAGCAGAACAACTATCTCCTGTCGGTGGGCAAACTGCAAAATGAGTGGTCCAGAGCGCTTATGTCGTTCCAGAACGCGGCGGACCAGTTTGCGAAAGTATCCACCGACAATACGCTGTCCGCTAGCCAGGCCATGACCCGCGCCGCGGAGGAACTGAAAAAGTCCAGCGAAGCGCTAACGCAGAGCCATCAGGCGCTGAGCCAGGGCGTCAGCCGGGAGATCGAAAAGGCCTACGGCTCCTTCTTCCAGAGCGCCGGAAAGACCAGCGACCAGCTCAACTGGCTGATGGAGAACATTAAGGCCACGCTGGGCAGACTGCCCGATCTATTGGACGACACCGCCGCCATCTACGCTGGGCAGGCTGACCGGCTCACCGACACGCTGCGCTCCGCGCAGGCCGCGCTGGAAGACGCCGTCGACCACATCACGGCGTACGGAGGGCGATGACCATGAAGCCGAGGGGTAGGCGAGCGGCGACCGGCCTGCCGGTGAGCGCAATGATGGCGCTGGTTCTGCTGGTTGTCGCCGTAGTTCTGGTCTATGGCGCGTTCGAGCAGCAGTCGGTCAACGAACGGAAATTGGCCGATGCCGTCACGCGCGGCAAGACCCTTGACCAGCGGGAGGCGGAGCTCGACCAGCGAAGGTCGGCGCTGGATCAGCGTGACACGTCCCTTGCGGATCAGGAGGCGGCCTTATCCACAGCGCAAACGGCGCTGGCGGCTCAGAAGGCGCAGATTGACGCGGACGGCGCGGATCTGACCGCGCGGGAACAGGCGCTTGCCTCGGGCGCACAATCTCTTGCAAACGATCGCGCGGCGCTGACCCAGGCCCAGAACGATCTGGCCGCCCGGGAGCAGAACCTGAAGAACAAACAGGAAGATTATGATGCCCGGCTTGAGGATTATGTGGCGCTTCAGCAGGCGGTGGATCATTCGCTGGACGCGCGCAGCCGCATTGCGGCCTCGCTGACGGCGGCGCTTCAAGTCGCGGGCATATCCGCCGCCGTGGACGACGAGGGCGGCGTTTCGGTGGAGATGCGCGCTCTCTTCAGCGGCAGTTCCGCGGCGCTCACCGAGTCTGGAGAACAGGTGCTGGACACGTTTTTGCCTGTCTGGTACAATACGATAAGCGGCGAAGCCATCGCGGCGCTGTCCGTGGAGGTGCTGGAGCCGACCGGGGACGAGCAAACGATGAATCTAGCCGCGCGGCGTGCGCTGGCCATTCTGGAATACGCCCAGGACGCCACCGCGCTGGACGATGCCGGGCGAACGGTAATTCGGGACAAAGGGCTTTCGGGCGTCCGGACGGATGCGAACGGCGAGTCCCGCGCGGTATTCCGGTTCTACCCAAACAATGACACGCTGCGTGCGGCGCGGGCCGGGTGACTTGGCAGCGGACCCCGTATCCTGGGCGTAAGCCGGTTGAAATGGAGCGTTCTTGAGTGAAGTACATCCGCCGGGTTCTGTGGTTTATTGCGTCGCGCCTGCTGATGTTCAGCGTGATTGCATCGGTTCTGATCCTCGCGTTCTACCTTTCGATGAACGCGGCCAATATCTATATTCTTTTAAATGACGGCATGCGTCAGCGCACGGAAGTCATCTTGACGCGTGAGGATTCGGAATCTCTGAACAGCTATTTCCGCGCGGATTTCCTGAAGAGCGACGATGCGCTGGCGCTGGGCCTTTCCAGTCAGTCGCCCTATGTGAACTATAAAATCACCGATTTTGAGAGCAACGTCAAGCTGGAGTGGATCTGGAGCTGGCCCTGGGAGGATACCGCCCAGGCGACCATCGTCTACCGCGTTCCGGTGATCCACGGCAGCGTGGTTTCTACAAAAAGCGCGCTGGTCAAGTCGGGCGTACTGTCCGCCACCCCGCCGGTGTGGCAGGGCGGCCGCTACAGCATGGTCCTCTACCGGGTTAAGGGTCAGTGGAAGATCGCGGGCATGAAGCAGACGCAGATCATTCTGGAGCCCGAGCCGACACCCGCGCCAACCGTGTCGCCGCAATGATTTTGAGTCAGGCATTTTCCGAGGGCGCCGGCCTCTGCCCGATGGCCGGCGTCACCGACGTCACCTTCCGGCTGATCTGCCGGGAGTTGGGCGCTTCCTTTTCCACCACCGAGATGGTCAGCGCGAAGGGGTACCTGATGAGCCCCGGCCATCGGGCCGCGGTTCAGCTGCTCCTGCACGCCCAGCATGAGGGGCCGGTGGGGGTGCAACTGTTCGGGCGGGAACCAGAGGCCATGGCCGAGGCCGCGCGGCGGCTCAGCGGCCAGGGCTTTTCCTTTGTCGACATCAATATGGGCTGCCCCGCACCCAAGATCGTCTCAGGCGGCGAGGGTTCGGCGCTGATGAAGGAACCTCTGCTGGCGGGCCGTGTGATCGCCGCGGTGGTCAGGGCGTCGGAGCTTCCGGTTACGGTCAAAATCCGATCCGGCTGGGACCCGGCGCACGTCAACGCACCGGAGGTTGCCAGGATCGCGGAAGGGGAGGGCGCTGCGGCGGTCACTGTCCACGCACGCACCCGGGACCAGTTTTATTCCGGCAGAGCCGACCGGCGCGTGATTGCGGAGGTCGTTGATGCGGTAGATATTCCGGTAATCGGCAACGGCGACATCGCCTCCTTCCAGGACGCCCGCGCGATGATCGCGGAGACTGGCTGCCAGGGCGTCGGGGTGGGTCGGGCTGCCCGGGGAAACCCATGGGTGTTCCGGGAGATCGCCTGCGGGATGCGAGGCGAGGCGTTTGTGCCGCCTACCATCCGGGAGAAACTGGAGATGGCGATGCGGCACCTGGACATGCTGACCGCCCTTCACGGCGAGGAGCGGGCGGTGCGGGAGATGCGCAGCCATGTCGTCTCCTACGCGCAAGGCGCCCGGAACTGCGCGAAACTCCGCCAGCATGTGATGACATTGACCGGCGTCGACGCGGTGCGTTCGGCGCTTCAGGATTTTTTAAACGAGGGTTGACCCGATGCAATACAGGTTTGCGCCGCTGTTCAGCGGCTCCAACGGCAATGCGATTCTGGTGGAGATGGGCGATGCGCGCATCCTGATTGACGCGGGCGTTTCCGGCTCCCGAATTGTCGCGGCGCTTGAAACCCAGGGCGTGACCCCCGGCATGATTGACGGCATTCTGATCACCCACGAGCATTCCGACCACGTGCAGGGCGCGGGCATTTTATCCCGCAAGTACGATATCCCCCTATACGCTACCCGGGGCACCTGGGAGGCGATGGCCGGGCGGATGGGCCGCCTTTCGCCGTCCAATGTACGGGAACTGCGCGCGTTTCAGGATTTTTACATCGGCCGCATCAGCGTGATGCCCTTTCCGCTGCCCCACGACGCGGCGGAGCCGGTGGGCTACTGTGTTGCCTGTGGCGGACGGCGCGTGGCGGTGGCGACCGACATCGGGCATCTGAAGGGCGAATGGATCGAGGCGGTCTCCCGGTGTGACCTGGTGCTGCTCGAATCCAACCACGATGTGGATATGCTCAAGGCGGGCCGCTACCCCTATGAACTCAAGCGGCGCATTCTGGGGAATTTCGGCCACCTGTCCAACGAAACCGCGGGCCGCGCCGCGGTGAAGCTGGCGGAGTCAGGCGTGGGACAAATCGTGCTGGGGCATCTGTCGGGCGAGAACAACTTCCCGGAGCTGGCGCTGCGCACGGTGCATGACGCGCTGGAGGCCGAGGGTATCCGTCCCGGGGTGGACATCGGCCTGGATGTGGCGATGAGAAACGAGCCCAATGGCGTCTACACGCTGGAGCCGGAGGGCAGCCGCTTCGCCAGAACGGAGGGGAATCCGTTTGTCTGGTTTTGAAGGAAATAACCTGCAGGACGGGGATTTTAAGTTCTGGGCCCGGCGACCGGCGATTCTGTCGGCCAATGGGCTGTATTTGCTTGCGGCGGCGGGCATTCCGGCGATCTCGTTCCTGCTCATGCTGGCGGTTCGGCTATTGGGCCTTCGGCTGGACGATCAGGCGACGATGACGCTCACCTCGTTCGTCTACTACCCGCTTTTAATCGGTCTGCCGATTTTTTTGTATGCCGGCAAGCGGGAGGGTGTGCCCCGGGCCATGCGTCTGAACCCGCTGCCGCCCGCGATGGCGATGGTTTCGGTGCTCGCGGCGCTGGCCGGGGTGATGACGGCTCTGTCGGTGGGGTCCTTATGGATGCTGGCGCTGGAGGGCATGGGCGCGCGGCTGGTGGACCAGTCGATGCCGGTGGCCAAGGGCTCCGGCGCGCTGGTGATGCTGGTGCTCACCTACTGCATGCTTCCGGGTGTTTTTGAAGAGCTTTTATTCCGGGGCTTTATTCTGGGCGCGTGGGAGCGGCGCGGTACGCTGTACGGCCTCGTGGTGTCGACGCTTTTATTCTCCGCGTTGCACGGCTCCATCGTTGGCCTGCCCACGCAGATCATGCTGGGCTTCGCCATCGGATATCTGGTCATCAATACGGATTCCCTGTACGCGGGCATGATTTACCACACGGTGCACAACGCGGCGCTGGTGGTGCTCTCTCAGGCGCAGCAGACGGTCTCTGCCGGCCAGACGATTTACGAAAGCGTGGGCGGCGCGGCGGGTGTGATGCTGCTCGCGCTGCAGGCGCTGGTTTACGGCGCGGTGTTCTGGGCGATTCTGGCGGTGTCCGGCTGGTACCGGGAGAAACAGGGCCGCACGTTCGAGCAGATTGAGCGCATCGACAGAACCAAGCTCAGCTGGCAGGAACTGATGGTTCTCCTGGCCGGACTGGTGACGGTGGGCTGCATGTATATCATGGATCTTCTGCAGATGCTGCGGGTGCTCCCGTGAACGCCGCCATTCTTTGTGTCGGGAAGCTCAAGGAGGACTGGCAGCGGACCGCCTGCCAGGAGTACCTCAAGCGCCTGACGCGCTATGGAAATTACGAGGTCGTCGAGGTGCCCGATCAGCCGGAGCCGGAGCGGGCGTCGGACGCGCAGGTTCAGCAGCTGCTCGAAAAAGAGGGGCGGGAGATCCTTCGGCGGGTCCGCCCGGAGGACCGGGTGGTGGCGCTGGCGATCAAGGGCGTTGCGCCCGATTCCATCGGCCTTGCTGGGATGCTGAAAGGCTGGGCGGACGGAAGGCGGCTGGTATTGGTGATCGGAGGCTCCTTGGGGCTATCGCCGGAGGTTCTGGCGCGCGCCGAGGCGCGGCTGTCGTTTTCCAACCTGACGTTTCCCCATCCGCTGATGCGGGTGATTTTACTGGAGCAGTTGTACCGGTCCGAGCGGATCCTCGCGGGGCAGCGGTATCACAAGTGAGGCACTTGCGGCCTTTCGGCGGGCAATACGCCCGGCGCGGGGCTGAAATCCGGAAAGATTACACGTGAAATCAAGGGACCGCGGTCCCGGCGACACCGGTCGCGTGATCGAAAGCTTTCATTCAGGGAAAGGAGCGGTCGGTTTGCCTGAAACATGGGCCATGGGGATGACGGGTTTCCTTGCGCAGGCGCGCGCTTTCGCGTTTTTGGCGCTTGTCGGCTGCGCGCTGACGCTTGCCGCCATGCTGGGCGCGGGCGGCTCGGCGGTGATCGCCCGGGGCCGCGTAATGGATGCGGACAGGCGACGCGTGACGGGCGCGGTGCTGACGCTGTGGGTCATCGCAAGCACTGCGGTGATGCTGGCGGCCAGATTTTTTAAGCCGGACACCCTCTGGGCGATGGCGGCCGGGTGCGCGCTGGCGCTGATTCGGCTTTCGGTTTCCTTGAAGTTTGACCTCCGGGCAGCGCTGCCTTTGGGGGCGGATTTTGACGCGCTGCTGCGCGCCGGTTTTAAGCCGCTGGTCGCCGCGGCGCTGTATGTGTCCGCTGCTCTGCTTGGTAAAACGCTGACCGGAGCGATCCTGTATGCCGCGCTGCTTCTGTTTGCGGGCGTGGCGCTGGAGCGGGCCGAGGCGGAGAAAAAGCGTGCCGCCGGGTATCTGACCGCGCTTGCGCTCCTCATGGCCGTTCCGCTGGCCTTTCTCCCCGGACGGGTGACCGCGCTTGGCGGGCTTGCCATTGCCTGGCTGGCCGCAGTGTCTCTATCCGCCGGGCCGGGCGCGATTCTGCACCTGCCATCCGCTTTTTACGAAGCCTATCTGCCCGTCCGGGCCTGGTGGATCCGGCGGCGCGCGGGGCGGTAGGTCATTGCCCGGATACGAAGCAAGAAGCGAATGAAGCGGAACGAGACTTTGTTGATGGTTTGAATGCCCGCTGGCGCGGACATTCTGCGGGTCAACAATCGGTGAGGAATTGGCGCCCGAGCGAGAAAATCTCTGATGCTTGCAGGTTCGTGCGACAGTCTTTACGCCTTTCCCTGTCCCAAGCCCTTGTGAGGTTTCCCAAGGGATTCAATCTCTTTGGCGAGGGTTCGGGGACGGAGCCCCCGGCGTACCTCTCCGCTTATCCTCCGGCGGCTGCGGAAGCACCACGCGGATGCGGGTGCCGATGCCCTCGCGTGAAACGACCTGGAAGAAGCCGCCGTGGCTGTCCACGATCCATTTGGCGATGGACAGGCCAAGCCCCGCGCCACCGGACTTTCGCGCGCGGGCGGGGTCGGAGCGGAAGAAGCGGTCAAAGATCTTGGGCACGTCCTCGGATTTGATGCCGATGCCCTCGTCCTGCACGCTGAAAGCGGTCTGGCCGTTCTCTGTTCCGACCTCCAACAGGATGCGCCCGCCCTCGCCGGTGTACTTGGCCGCGTTGTCCATCAGGATGCGGGCGGCCTGCTTGACGAGCGACTCGTCACCGGTGATGGTCACCGGACCGGGCGATTTGAAAGCGAAATCGTGGGCGGAATCGATCATTTTATACTCTTCGCACACCTCGCCCAGCGTTGCCGACAGGTCAAAGGGCTGGAAGGTGACGGGGTTCCGGCCGCTGTCGCCGCGGGCAAGGAACAGAAGCTGCTCTACCAGACGGTTCATGCCGCGCGCCTCCGCCTGGATGGCGGAGATGCTCTCCTCCAAAATGTGCTCGTCGGTCTTGCCCCAGCGCGCCAGCATGTCGGAGTACCCCTGAATGACGGCGATGGGCGTGCGAAGCTCGTGGGACGCGTCGGACACAAAGCGGGTCTGCTCCACATAGGACTCGTGCACGCGGCTCAGAAGATTGTTGATGGCTTCTTCAAGGCCTTCCAGGTCCCGGTCGCCGGTTCGGAGCCGGACGCCGCGGGTGGAGGGCTTCAGGCCGTCGATCGCGTCCTCCAGGGAATGCAGTTTGTCGGCGGCGAAGCGCTCGCTGGAGATTCGCTCGGCGGCGCGGGTCATCTGGCGGACCGGCTTCATCATCCGCTCGGCGCTCTTGCGCCCGCCGCCCCACTGGAACAGGAACACCACGCCCTGCGCGGCCAGAACCAGCGCGAGGAACCGCCGGAGCGGCAGGAAATATACGCCCGCGTCCACCTGGAAGTATTGGCCCTCGGGCGTTTGAAAATGGTACGCCGCCGAATCAAACCGCTCGTAGAAAGGCGCGGCATCGTTCATTCCGGTAAACCAGCGGCTGCTCCACAGGGAAAAGCCCGCGTCGGATTTCTGTTCCGACGTATACAGGAACGCGCCGACCGCGATCAGAACCAGCACAATGTCCACAGCCAGCATGGCGGTGAAAAGCCGCCAGAGCCACATCCGGCTGATGCGGCGCACCGAGCGCGAGGCCCGGGCCTGCTCCGGGTGCCGCCGGCTCATACTTCCGGCTCCTTGACGGCGTAGCCCACGCCGCGAACGGTGTGGATCAGCTTGACGCCGCAGGCCTCGTCCAGCTTCGCGCGCAGGTAGCGGATGTACACATCCACCACGTTGGTTTCCCCCATGTATTCATAGCCCCATACCCGTTCGAGCAGCGTCTCCCGCGTCAGCACGATGGACTTGTTCTCCATAAGCGTCTGGAGCAGCGTGAATTCCCGGTTGGTCAGCTCCAATTCCCGGCCCTGACAGGTGACCTGCCGCCTGGCCGCGTCCAGCGCCACCGGGCCGCAGGTTAAGAGCGGAGACGGCGCATCCGCGCCGCGCTTTCGAAGCGCCGCGCGGATGCGGGCCAGCAGTTCTTCAATCTGGAAGGGCTTGGTGATGTAGTCGTCCGCGCCCATGTCCAGTCCTGAAACCTTATCCATCACCGCGTCGCGGGCGGTCAGCATGATGACGGGGACATTGGAGCTCTTGCGCAGGCGCCGGAGCACCTCCAGACCGTTCAGTTCCGGCAGCATGATGTCCAGCAGCACCAGATCGGCCTTGGCCGTTTCGGCCATGGACAACCCGGTTCGGCCGTCATAGGCTTTGAGCACTTCATAGCCCTCGTGGGTCAGCTCCAGTTCCACGAAGCGGGCGATGCGCTCCTCATCCTCAATCAGAAGGATTTTTGTCATGTGCCTCCTGCGCCGCGCCGGATGCGGCAAACGTCAGAATGGTTCGGGCGCCGGTTGTTTTTCGGTGCTTCGCGACGGGGACGGCTTATTACCTTCAAACCCTGTCGCGTTTCCTTTTATTCCCGGCGGCATGCTTGCCGGAAACGCGCATCTTCCACCGGCGCGCACGCTGGTGGAAGATGCAGGCCTTTCATCCGGCGGGCCGTCCGGTAAGCCGGGAGGATACCCGGACCGCGCGGTCTATTTCCGCCGCCCGGATTACTGGTTGCTGCCGGACTCCTTGCGGACCTCGCTTACGATGTTGTCGGCCACTTCCGAGGCCTTGTCCATCACGCGGTTGACCTTCTCGACGCCCGCCGAGCCTTTCAGCGAGTACTTGAACCCGAAGAACAGGCCGACGATCAGAAGGGGCACCGTGATCCAGAAGCCGAAGACCAGCAGAAGGATCATCACCAGCAGCGGCAGTTCGAACATCGTCTCGCCCTTGCGGTTGAACAACACGAAGTAGCGGTTCAGGTTGTTGATGCCGGTCGCCACCTGGCGGCCGACGCGGCCGGCGGCTTCGGCGTGCCTGCGATGGTCGTGGCTGTGCTCCCAATGCGTCTCGCTCTTGGTTGAGTAATCCGTACCGCCCGACACCTTGCCCTGATTCTCCAATAGTACCAGTGCGTCCAGCAGGTTCCAGTCGGCGGCTTCCAGCGCGGCCTTGGCTTCCTCGTAGGAGACGTTCGCCTTTTCGCGCAGCTTTTCAACCATTTCAAAGTGATCCATGATATTCCCTCCGTTTTTTGTTCTCTTTCCTTTGCGACGGGTATATCATAGCACCCGGAAATTAGCATGTCCTGACAGGATCATTAGAGCATCATTAGAATGCGCATTGGTTTTCCCAAGATTCCCGATTTGGCGAAAGCTCACTGCTCGGACGCGACCTCGGCGGCGTCCTCCCATTCGTCCATGAGGGCGGCCAGCTTCTCCTGCGCGGCGCGGTGATCCCGGGCCACCTGCTGTCCGCCGTCGCCCTGATACGTGGCGGGGTCGCCCATCTTTTCCTCCAGCTGGACGATTTCCTCCTCCGTTCGGGCGATGGATTCCTCCAGTTCCGCGACGCGCTTTTCCAGCGCCTTCTGGGATTCCCGCCGGAGGCGCTCCTTGCGCTTCTGCTTTTCCATCTCCGTGCGGGTGATCCCGCTGGCGGCGGTGCCTTCGTCGAACTCGGCGCGGCGCTTTTTGTCCAGGTAGTCGTCGTAATTGCCCAGGTACTCGTCCACGCCATCCGGGCGCATCTCCACCACGCGGTTTGCGATGCGGTTGATGAAGTAGCGGTCATGGGAGACGGTGAGGATCGTGCCGGTGAATTCGTCCAGCGCGTGCTCCAACACCTCGCGGGAGTCCATGTCCAGGTGGTTGGTGGGCTCGTCCAGAATCAGGAGGTTGTCCTTCCGAAGCATCAGCTTGGAGAGCGCCACCCGGCCCTTCTCGCCGCCGGAGAGGGTGGCGATCGGCTGGAACACGTCGTCTCCGGTCAGGAGGAACAGCGCCAGCGCGCCGCGCACCTGATCGGGCTGCATGTAGGGGAAATCGTCCCAGATTTCGTCCATGGCGGTCTTGTCCGAATGCAGTTGCGCCTGCTGCTGGTCGTAATAACCCAGGTCCACATTGGCGCCGTAGGCTACGGTGCCGGTGTCCGGCTGGCCGCGGCCCGCGATGATGTCCAGCAGCGTGGTCTTGCCCACGCCGTTCGGGCCGATGATCGCCACCCGGTCGCCCGCGCGCACCGTCAGGTTGAAATTCTGAAACAGCGTCCGGTCGCCAAAGCGTTTGGAGACGTCCCGGACCCGGAGCACTTCCTCGCCCGAACGCCGCCGGGCGGTAAACTGAAAGCGAACCTTCTTTTCACTGACGGGCCGCTCCACACGCTCCATCTTTTCCAGCCGTTTTTCGCGGCTTTCGGCGGCCTTGATGGACTTTTCCCGGTTGTACATGCGGTAGCGCTCGATGATCGCTTCCTGACGCGCGATCTCGGCCTGCTGCATTTCGTATTCCTTCATCTGGCGGGCCAGCGCTTCGCCGCGCTTGACCATGAACTGATCATAGTTGCCCTCGTACTGGGTCAGGCGCGTCATGGAAAGCTCCGCCACCGTGTCGCACACCGCGTTCAGGAAATAGCGGTCGTGAGAGATGAGGAGGACCGTGCCCTTGTATTTTTTCAGAGCCTCTTCCAGCCAGGCCGTAGCGTTCAGATCCAGGTGGTTGGTGGGTTCGTCCAGCATCAAAAGTTCCGGCTGCATCAGAAGGATGCGCGCCAGGCACAGTCGTGTCTTTTCGCCGCCCGACAGGGAGGACGCCTTCTGATCCTGCCGGTCGCGGGCAAAGCCCAGGCCCGCCAGCACGCCCTGGATGCGGCTGGGCCACTCATAGCCGCCGTCCGCCTCAAAGCGCTCCGTCAGCCGCGCGTAGTCGTTGGACAGGCGGGCAAACAGCGCCGGGTCCTCGTGGCTGGCCGCCATTTCGTGTTCCAACGCCCGGAGGCGCGCCTCCTGCTGCTTGAGCGGGTCAAAAACCCGCGCCAATTCCTCCAGAACGGTCAGATCGCCCAGAATGTCGGCCTGCTGGGTTAAAAGCCCGACCCGCGTGCCTTTCATCAGGGACAGGCTGCCCTCGTCGGGCTTCATTTCCCCGGATATGATTTTCAGCAGCGTTGATTTGCCGCTGCCGTTGACGCCCACCAGGCCCATCCGCTGCCCCTGCTTGAGGGTCAGGTCTACGTCGGACAGCACCCGGTTCATCACAAAGCTTTTTCCAATCCCCTGCAGGGACAGTAGCACCATCTGTTTTCACTCCCGGATCGTTCACGCATTCGTGTTGGCCTTTGATCGTTGCACACGGCAGGCGCGCCATAAACGGTATGACCACCGCCCCGATTTTTTATTATAGCAGAAACGTACACTTTGCGCAAAGAAAAAGCCGCGATTCCGGGTTTTGCCGGAATGTGCGGCGTGGTATAATGGAAGGTACGGGGGGAATGCGCATGGCGGGCGTTGCGGTGGTTACGGGCGGATCGCGGGGCATCGGCGCTGCGGCGGTTGAGGCGTTCCGCATGGCAGGCTATCGAGTGGCTTTTTTATATCGGGAAAGCGACGAGGCGGCCGCGCGGCTTGCGGAAAAGACCGGCGCGCTTTCGGTCAAAGCCGATGTTTCCGTCCGGGCGCAGGTGAATGAAGCCTTCGCGCTAGTCCGCGCGAGACTTGGCCTTGTGGATGTGCTGGTCAACAATGCGGGAATTTCCCAGTTTCGGTTGTTCGACGAAATCTCGGACGAGGACTGGCGGCGAATGATGTCGGTCGATCTTGACGGCGTATTCTACTGCGCACAGGCGGTCGTGCCGGAGATGATCGCAAGAAAGAAAGGCTGCATTCTCAATGTGTCGAGTATGTGGGGGGTCTGGGGCGCATCCTGTGAGTCGCACTACGCGGCGGCGAAGGGTGGCGTGATCGCGCTGACCAGGTCGCTTGCGAAGGAGCTGGGCCCGTCCGGAATCCGCGTCAACTGCGTGACGCCCGGCGTCATCCGAACCGGCATGAACCGGGAACTGGATGACGCGGCGCTTGAGGATTTGGCCGACAGGACGCCGCTTGGGCGGCTGGGCGAGCCGGAGGAAGTAGCCGGGGCGCTTGTGTTCCTTGCCGGCGAAGGCGCGTCGTTCATCACGGGGCAGGTGCTCGGCGTGGACGGCGGGTTTGCCTGAGGTCAGTTGCGGGAAATCTGCGCCATGGCTTGCCGGGCCAGCCGCGCGATCAATTCGCCGTTGGTGGGCTTGGCGCCGGGCGGCGCGTTGATGTTGGACCACGCGCCCTGAATCGCATGGCGCATGGCGCGCTCCACACTGCGCTGATTGGTCTGAAACGCCCGTGCGACGGCCGGGTAGAGCTCGGTGGTGATGCGGCCCGAAAGGCTTTCCATCTGCGCGGCCCGCATGATGGCGAAGTGCAGGTAGCGGTAGCCCGCGGTGCCGGGCGCGATGCCCAGGGCAGTCAAAAGCGGGTTGATCGCGTCCTTCTGCTCATGAATTTGGGAGAGCAGGGCGCCATTTTCCGCAAAATACAGGCTGTCCCGCACGCGGCTGCACAGGATCGCCGGGTCCACCGGCTTGATCATGTAGTAGCAGGCGCCCATGTCCATCGCCTGGCGGATGAAGCAGTCGCGGGTCAACTCGGTCAGCACAATGATGCGCGCGTTCATTTTCGCCTTGGCCAGCGATTCCATCAGCGCGAAGCCGTCCAGCACCGGCATGACCAGAGAGGTCACCAGCACGTCCGGCTGCGATAATAGCGCGATCTTCAGCGCGTCCGCGCCGTTGTAGGCCACCGCGACAACTTCAATGTCCGGCTCCCGCCGGAGTGTCTCCTGGATGGATCGAACGTAGGACGGATTGCTGTCGACGAGCATCAGCCGGATGGAATTCATGTTCGTACGTCCTTTTCGTCTTTTAGTAGGGTTGCACAAACCGCAATACTTCAATTATACTGTACCAAACTCCGCTGTAAAGCACGAAATATTGACCATAAGTGAATGTATAACGTAGATTTAAATAATTCGAATGCTAAAATTATACGGATATCCGTCGATAATTTATAGTTTGGTGCCGGGAAGGAGAAAAACATGACGATCAAAATGGACAACCGACCGCTGACGGCGGCGGACGGCGCTCAATACCGGGATCTGATCCCGCAGTTGTACCCGGAGGAACCCAGAAAGGTACTGGGCGTCAGTGTGCGCGGCAAAACGCTGCCGCTGAACGCCCGAGCGGAGGACGGCGTCGAAGCCGAGACGCTAACCTACCGGCAAGAAGAAGGCGCGCGCATCTATGAGCGATCAGTGCGCTTCGTGCTGCTGCTCGCCATCCGGGAGCTCTACCCGGAGGCTCGGGTGCGCATGGAGAACACCACCCAGACAGGACTTTACGCCCGCCTGGTGGACATCAACCTGACGGCTGCGATGGTCCGCCAGATTGAGGCCAGAATGCGGGAACTGGTGGCCGCCGACCTGCCCTTCGAGAAGAAGGTTATCACCCGCGCGGAAGCGATCCGCTACTTCGAGCGGGAGGGGCAGGTGGACAAGGTGCAGTTGCTGAAGTACCGCCCCTTCGAGCACTTCCAGCTGTACAAGTGCGGTGAGATGCTGGAGTACTTCTACGGAGAAATGGCGCCCTCCACCGGCTACACGCCGGTGTTCAAGCTGGACTTCTACTTGCCGGGCCTTGCGCTTTCGCTGCCCGATCCGCTCGATCCCGGCCGACCGGCCAAGTTCCGCGATCAGCCCAAGCTGATGCGCTGCTTTGACGAGTCCGCCCGATGGGCAGAGATTCTGGGCTGTGAAAACGCGGCCGACCTCAATGAAATGATCGCGCAGCGGCGCGTCCGGGAATTCATCCGCATCAACGAGGCGCTGCACGAGCGTTCCATCAACCTGATCGCCGACGAATTCATTAAAAGCGGCGCGCAGCTGATCCTGGTGGCCGGGCCGTCCTCCTCGGGCAAGACCACTTTCGCCCACAGGCTTCGGATCGTGCTGCAGGCGCGCGGTCTCAGGCCCTACAAGCTGTCGCTGGACGACTACTACATCGACCGTGAGAAGATTCCGGTGGATGAAAACGGCGAAGTGGACCTGGAGCGCATCGACACGCTGGATCTGCCGCTCTTCAACGAACACCTGGTGCGGTTGATGCAGGGCGAAGCGGTGGAAGCGCCCACCTTTGACTTTCCCACCGGCAGGCGCTTGGTCCGGAAGCACACGGTTCAGGTGGAGAGCGGCCAGCCGATCCTGGTGGAAGGTATCCACGCGCTCAACGAGGAGCTCACCAGCGAGGTACCCCGCGGCAGCAAGTTCCTGATCTACGTCAGCGCGCTGACCACTCTGAATCTGGACGATCACAACCGCATCCGCACCACCGACGCAAGGCTCCTTCGGCGCATGGTGCGAGACTACAACTTCCGGGGCACCAAGCCGGAGGAGACACTGGGCATGTGGGCATCGGTGCGCCGGGGCGAGGCGAATTACATCTTTCCACACCAGGAAAAGGCGGACATCATGTTCAATACCTCCCTGGTGTACGAACTGCCGATCCTGAAAAAATACGCCTATCCGATGCTGTGCGAGATTCCGCCGGAAAGTCCGCACTTCACCCGGGCAAGGTCGCTGGTGAAGTTTCTGAACTATATCCAGACCGCAGATGTGGAGGACGAGATTCCGATCAATTCGATTCTTCGGGAGTTCATCGGCGGGTCCTGCTTTTACAGGGAGGACGACTGACCGCGATTGGAGGCCCTCAACGCCTCGTTCCATACGCTTCCGGCGGCCCGCGCGCCGGAAACGTATTTTCGTCGCCAGCGCACGGGCCAGAAATCCCGCGGGATTTCCGGCCCGTGCCGTTTTTCTTTGCGCCATAAAGGCGTGCTGTGGATTTTGCGTGTCCGTCTTTGTATAAATCCTCCTGTTCCGAGCAAAATATGGGCGCAAGGGAGGGTTTTTCATGAACGGTATGAAAAAGGGTTTGCTCTTTACAATGATGCTGGCTGTGCTCAGTCTGGCGCTTACGGGCTGCTTCCGCTCGACCACCCAGGTATCGCCCACCGCGACGCCGGTTCCGATGGTGACCAATGCGACGATGATGCCGGGCACGACGCTGCTGCCGGGTGAGACGCTGGCTCCGGGCGGGGCGGCGGCGCCCGGAACGACCATGACGCCCGGCCAGACATTCGACTGGGCCACCAAGGCCACAACCATTGAAAATCGCATCAACATGTTCTCCGAAATCCAGGAATGCAGCATCGTGACCAGCGGTAACACCGCGCTGGTGGGCGTGGTGTTCACACCCCAGTACAAGGGCGAGATGACCCAGCGCATTCGCGACATGATCGCGGGCGAGGTCATGGCCGCTGATCCCAGCATTCAGGTGGTCGCGGTGACGGCGGAAACGCAGGATGTTGCGACCATCAAACAGCTGGCGCAGCAGCAGCGCTCCGGCGCCAGCCCGGATCAGCTGAAGACCGAGGTGGAGAAGATCGCGAGGAACGCGACGACTTTGCGCTGATTGGGCAAACGGTATCCGCGCCGGTCAACGAAGACCTGATACCAATTCCAAATATGAATGCATCGTCGCGGGGGAGCTTATCGCGCAGGGCGTTGTCGCCCACCGCTTAACGTAGCGCTGCATTTCACGCCGAAGGCGTATCCCGAAGGGTCGCCTCGCTCCGGCGCCCAGCCCTGCATCGAGAATCTCTCCCCGCTTTGGATGCATTCATATTTTCCATTGGTATGAACACCAGCCGATGGCGGCGGTGGACGCGCAAAACGATGCGCCGAAAATCCGTTCTGCGGATTCTCGGCGCATTTCTGCGTAATTTATTCACGAGCAGCCCAGAGGAAACTCTCTCCGGCGAGTGGCCCGGAGGGCGCGGCCCTCCGGCATTTTTTCGCATCTCTACACCCCGAACACCTGGCGCGCCTTTTCCATCTTCCGGATGACCGGCACTTCGAAGGGACAGTTGGCTTCGCAGCTGCCGCAGGCGACGCACTCGTCCGCGTGGTGGGAAAGCGCCAGGTAGTGCTCGCGCACGGTGGCGCTCTGGTCGCCCAACTCGGCCAGATCCAGGTATTTGTTGACCTGCGCTACGTCGATTGAGGAAGGGCAGGGCAGGCAGTGGTTGCAGTACATGCATTGACCGGCGGGGGAGAAGCGCATGCCGTGCAGCGCCCCGGCGTAGTCGCGCTCGCTCGCTGTGGTGCTTTCGTAGAGGACGGCGGCCCGCACCTCTTCTGCGGTTTTGCAGCCCACCAGCACGCTGGCGACGGCGGGCCGGGTCAGCGCGTAGTGGATGCACTGCGGCGCGGTCAGCGCCTCGCCAAACGGCGAGCGCCGGGCATCCAGGAGTGCGCCCGCGCCCAGCGACTTCATGACCGTGATGCCGACCCCCCGCGCCTCGCAGGCCCGGTAGAGCTTCACCCGCTCGGGGCGCGGCTCAAAGGCGGAGAAGTTCGCGTAGGACGCCTTGGACATCAGCCCGTCCACGTCCGCCTCCGGCGGCATCGCGTCATAAGCCGGGTTGATGGAGAACATCAGTACGTCGATCGCGCCGGTTTCGATCATCTTGAGCGCAGTCACGGGATCGTGGGAGCTCATGCCCACGGTACGGATAACGCCCTTCTGTTTGAGCTTGACCGCGTAGTCCAGCATGCCGCTCGAAAGCACCAGATCCATGTCCTCCCGCGTGTCCACAAAGTGCAGCATGCCGATGTCCATGTAGTCGGTGCGCAGGTAGTTCAGCAGGTCCTGAAAGAAGCGCTCGTACTGCTCGGGCTTCCGCACGCGGCAGTACTGGCCGTCCACCCAGCCAGCGCCGATGTGGCCCTGAATCATCATCCTGTCCCGTCGGCCCGCCAGCGCCTGACCGAGGTCCATGCGGACCTGCGGCTGCGACATGAACACATCCATGATGTTGATGCCCTGAGAAAATGCCTCGTCCAGTACGGACTGTATCTGGGAGAGCGGCTTGTCCTGCAGGTGTTCGCAGCCCAGGCCCACTTCGCTGACCCTCAGGCCGGACGCGCCCAGCGGTTTATAGATCATTGGCTTTTCCTCCCCGTTCTTGGTCGCGGATTGTTACAGCCCCATCTCCTGTTTGACTTCGCGGAAGCACCTAAGAGCAAATTCAAGATCCTCCCGGGTATGGGCCGCGCTGACCTGGGTTCGGATGCGCGCCCGGCCCTGCGGCACCACCGGATAGCTGAACGCCACCACGTACACGCCTTTTTCCAGCATGCGCGCGGCGAATTCAGCGGCGACGCGGGCGTCGTAGAGCATCACCGGCACGATGGGGTGGGTGCTCTCCGGCACGTCGAAGCCCTCGGCCTTCAGCGCGGCGCGGAACCAGGCGGTGTTGTCCATCAGGCGCGCGCGGGCCTCGCCGCCCCCCTCCAGCATGTCCAGTACCTTTAAGGTCGCCGCGCACACGGCGGGCGCGAGGGTGTTGGAGAAGAGATACGGCCGAGACTTCTGACGCAGAAGCTTCACGACCTCGCCGGACGCGGCTGTGTAGCCGCCCGACGCGCCGCCCATCGCCTTTCCAAAGGTGCCTGTCAGGATGTCCACCCGGCCCATTACGCCGCAATGCTCCGGCGTGCCCCGGCCGTTTTCGCCCATGAAGCCTACCGCGTGGCTGTCGTCCACCATCACCAGCGCGTCGTACCGGTCGGCCAGGTCGCAGATGCCCTGAAGGTTGGCCACAAAACCGTCCATAGAGAACACGCCGTCGGTTGCGATGAAGATCGGAAGAGCACACGTCTGAACTCCAGTCACTTAGGCATCTCGTA
>CALGYL010000325.1 GCA_937934775.1 uncultured Clostridia bacterium | reverse complement strand
GGCGATCTCATCCTCCGCCTGTTCAACGACAATGCCTGCCTCCCCGCTCATTTCGGCCAGCGATTCCATTACTGGGGTCGCGGGCGACATCGGGTAGGCGGAATAGAAGGTAAGCCCCGCCGCCAGCGCGCCGAGCGCCATCGCCTTGCTGCCGGTGATCAGGATGTCGCCGGGGGCGTCGCCGGGCAGGCGCGGATACCGCTGTTCCACACAGTCGAAGCCCGCCTTCAGCGCTTTCAGGTTGATTTCAATGGAGTCCTGCTTGACGAAGTACCCGAGCACGTCCACCGCCCCGTCCAGCGTTTCCCCGAACATCTTCAGGATTGCGCCGATAGCGATCGAGCCCGCGACCTTCGGATTCCCCAGGGCTTTCGCCTGATGTGCCATGTCCAGCTTGACCGCTCGGGGATCGTCAATCGCAAGCGCGCCGTCGCACAGGAGGAAGCCGCCGGGCACTAAATCCGCCTGATGCACATGAAAGGTTTCCTCGTTCAGCGCAATGATGGCGTTTACCGCTTGGTCATGGGATGTGACCGCTTCCGGGCCGAAGCGGAGCAGAGAAAAATTGTGCCCGCCCCGGATGCGTGACATGAAGTCCCGTACGGTCAGAACGTGGTGCCCCGCCCGCTTGAGCAGCTTTTCCAGGATGGCTGTGGTGGTGTCCACGCCCTGTCCCGCCGCTCCTCCCAGTAAAATGTTATACATACATGCCCTCCCGCCAGTCGTTGGGTGTGTTTTGTGCCTTGCCTCGCGATGGGTTCGGTCCGGCTTGTTGGCTGCATCGGTATTCATCTTGATTTTACCACAATTTTCGGAAATGTAAACACGGGCCGCGCTGTGCCCTTCGCGCCTGTCGGATGATTGGGAGTTTCCGCACATATTGACAGCCTTTGGCGAAAAGACTATAATTTCGCTGAAACAAGGGGCGGGAGGGATGCGGCATGGGCACACGGGAAGTCGCGGTCGTGCTGCACAGCAGTCTTCCGGATGAGGCGCCCAAGGACGAACTGGATGTGCTCGAGCAGGCGAGCGCCGTTTCTTCTGCGCTGGAACGGCAGGGTTATGAGGTCCTGCAAATGCCCTTTCGGATGGACGGCCCGGTGGACGGAGATGTTCTTCGCCGCCTGACCGAGAGCCGTCTGGCGAACGCGCTGATGGCCGCAAGGCCGAAGCTGGTGTTCAATTTGGTGGAAACGGTCGAATCGTCCGGCATGTGGAGCTATTTAGCGCCGGCGCTTCTGGAACGGTTGGGGCTGAACTACACCGGTAGCCCGGCGGGCGCTATTTTTTTGACCACGCACAAGGTCGCGGCCAAGATGCTGCTGCGCCGCAACGGAATCCTGACGCCGCCCTGGGTGACCGCCGATCGGCAGGATCAGTTCCGCGATGGGGATACCTACATTGTCAAGGCGCTGTATGAGGATGCCTCGGTTGGAATCGGCCAGGCATCGGTTTTGCGCTTTTCCGGGCGGGAGCAGATCGCGCCCCTTCTTCTGCGCGTATCCCAGACGACGGGTCTGGAGCATTTCGCGGAAGGATTCATCGACGGGCGGGAATTCAGCGTTGCGATGCTCGGGGACGGCGGACGGCCGGAAATCCTTGCGCCCGCGGAGATGCGTTTTCACGGGTATCAGGAGCGCAACAAGCACCGGATCGTGGACTACAGCGCCAAGTGGGAGACCGATTCCTTCGAATATCAAAACACCTGTGCGGTGCACCGTTTCCCGCCGGAGGACGGCGCGTTGATTCATCAGTTGCGGAGTATCGCCGCCGCCTGCTGGGAGCAGTTCGGCCTGGCCGGGTATGCCCGGGTCGATTTCCGGGTGGACGAGACGGGGCGGCCCTGGGTGCTGGAAGTCAACTGCAACCCCTGCATCACGCCTGGGGAAAGCGGCTTTATCAGCGCGGCCGGGGTGAGCGGCCTTACGTTTGACGACGTGGTTCATCGAATCGTGGCGGATGCGGTGGAGCAGGCGGAGGAATGCCCGCCGCCGGAAAAAAGGAGTGTCATCCAATGAAACTCTACGTTCAGGAGATTCAGGGCAAAGGCAGGGGCGTCCTCGCGGGCGAGGACATTCCGTCGGGGACACTGTTTGAAAGCGCGCAGGTGGTCCAGTTTCCCAAAGGACAGTGGAAGTATATCGCCAAGACGAAACTGGGCAACTACGCCTACTTCTGGGGCGAAGACCTAAAGTCCGGCGTGTTGGCGCTGGGGTTGGGATCGCTGTACAACCATTCGTTCGAGCCCAACGCGCGCTATATCCGCAACATCAAGAACCGCACGATTGATTTCGTCGCCCTCCGGGACATTCGTCAGGATGAAGAAATCATGATCAACTACAACGGCGATCCGGAAGACAAAACGCCCGTTTGGTTCGACGTGGAAAAGTGAGGCAAAATGGCCGCATACGACCAGGCGATCGTACTATGCAACCGCATGGCGGAGGGATCGCCGGAGGATATTCTGGACGTTCGGGTGCAGGCGGAGTGGATCTGCGAAGAACTGGAAGCCATCGGCTGCCGTGCGCGGATACTCCCCTTTGGGCTGGACGTAATTGAAGAATTGACGAAAGCCCGCCTTGAGGACGGGTGTTTTGTGATCAATATGGTGGACGCGGCGCCGGGCGAGGAAAACTTTGTCTACCTTGCGCCGTCAATTCTGGAGGCCGTGGGCATCCCGTTCGCGGGCTGCGGCGCGGAGGCGCTGCTCGTCACCACCAACAAGCCCATGACCAAGCGGATGCTTCAGGCGCACGGCCTGCTGACGCCCGGCTGGTTCGGCGGGGACGGCGCGTTTGAACCTGGCCGCTACCTGCTCAAGCCTGCCTGCGAGGACGCCTCCATCGGGCTTTCCGACCGTTCGCTGGCGGATGTTGAAACGGCCGTTGCGCTTCAGGCGCTGGTGGACGAGAGCGAGCGCCGGGACGGCAAGCGCTTTTTTGCGGAAAGGTATATCGACGGTCGGGAGTTCAATGTGTGCGTTTACGGCGAACGCGCGCGGCCGGTGGTGTTGCCGCCTTATGAGTGGATTTTCCCCGGCTTCCGGGAGGCGGGCAAGCCCAACTTCATCAACTACAACGCCAAATGGGTTGAAAACACCTTTGAGTACGACCAGCTGGCCGCGGTCTATCACCTGCCGCCGGAGGACCAGCCGCTCACAGAGGAACTCGTCCGGCTCACCGAACGCTGCTGGGAGGCGTTCGGGCTCAACGGCTGGGCGCGCATCGATTTCCGGATTGACGCGGCCGGCAGGCCCTACATCCTGGAGATCAACGCAAACCCCAGTTTCTACGGTTTTTTCAACATCGCGCGGGCACACGGCTTCCCGTTTTCCCAGGTGATCCGGGGCGTCGCGGATGCCCTGATCCGGAAAGGATGCGCACCATGATGCCGGTTTTTACGTTTCGGGACTTTCTGAAGCCGGGCGAGGATGTAACCATTCGGTCGATCACCGACTCCGCCGGGGTTTTCTACCCGGAGGAGATCGATATCGCAGAGGAATTGGCCCGGGAAAACCTGGCCCGCGGCGCGGAGGAGAGCGGCTACCACTTCCTCGTGGCCGAGCGGGACGGCGAAGTCTGCGGCTATACCTGCTACGGGTCCATTCCCGGCGCGCGCCGCCGGTTTGACCTGTACTGGATCGCTGTTGCCGAGCCCTTCAAGAGCATGGGCGCGGGAAAGGCGCTGATGGCGCGAACGGAGGAGCGCATTTTTTCCTCCGGCGGCGCAAAGATCTACGTGGAAACCTCTTCCAGGCCGCCCTACATCCCCGCGCGGGCGTTCTACCGCCGCTGCGGGTACATTCAGGAGGCCGTGCTGCGCGATTATTACGACGATGGCGACGACAAAGTGATCTTCGTCAAGGCGTTTGGCGACAACCGGCAATTCCATCTGGACGAGGGCGGGGACTGAACCTTGTTTTCGGGACCAAGCCCGATGGGCGCAGTGGAGTTCGAAAGGGCGTGCGATCATGCTGATCTACCTGATCCGTTCTTTCCAATCCGCGGGACTGCGCGCTGCAGCCGGTCAGGAAATCCTTCCAAACCGCTGCCGGGGGCCGCGGCGAGCAGGACGATTGCTCTCAAGATTAATTTACCTTCTCCCGCCTTTCCGAGAGGAAATTCAAATATTAATTTGACATCTGGCCACATCCGTGGTACTCTGAACACAAGTTCAGAGTAATTGATAAACCTCGTATTTGTGTAAATCGAAGTTTACGGTTTACAGAAATACGAGGCTTTTCTATGCCGAGGAACGATTGAAATTCAGGAGGTACCCACATGAACACTGGTAAAGTAAAATGGTTTAACGCGGACAAGGGTTTCGGCTTCATCGCAAACGACAATGGCGGCGATGATGTGTTCGTCCATTTCTCGGCCATCGCTTCGGGCAGCGGCTACAAGTCGCTTCAGGAAGGTCAGGCCGTTTCGTTTGAGATCGAGACCGATCCGAAGAACAGCCGGAAGCTCCGGGCAAAGAACGTTCAGGTTATCTGATCGGCTGAACCAGGGCCCGTTCATCCACCGGATGGATGGGCCTTTCAAAAAATAGAGACAGGAGATTTATGAACAAAGAAAATCACATGTTTGCGGGTGTTGAACTGGCATCTGAAATCCAAACGGCCATCGGTGGTATGGGTTTTGTGAAGGCGACGCCTGTGCAGGAAAAGACGATCCCCGAAATGATGAATGGAATGGATCTCATCGTACAGGCGCCCACCGGAACGGGCAAAACCGGCGCTTTTGGCATCCCGGTTGTCCAGATGACGGAGCCGCGCGACAAGTGGGCGCAGACGCTGATCCTGAGCCCGACGCGCGAGCTGGCCATCCAGACCGCAAAGGTGCTCCAGAAGCTTGCGCAATACAAAAGAGGCGTTTCCATCGCCACGCTGTACGGCGGCGAGAGCATCTACCGGCAGTTTGACGCATTGCGCAGACGCCCGCAGATCATTGTCGCCACGCCCGGCCGGCTGATTGACCATATAGAGCGTAGATCCGTCAACCTGAGCACGGTCAAGACGGTTGTGCTGGACGAAGCCGACCGCATGCTCGACATGGGCTTTAAGGATGACCTGAACTACATCCTGAACGCGGTGCCCGCAAAACGCCAGACGGTTTTGTTCTCAGCCACGATTTCCAAGGGCATTATGGAGATCGCCAAGAGCTATCAGCAGGCCGCCAAGCACATCGTAATCAAGCAGGACACGATGACCGTCAAGTCGGTTCAGCAGTTCTACACCACGGTAAACAGCGGCGCGAAGAAGGGCGAGCTTCTGGCCCTCCTGAAGGAAAACGAGCACGCGCTTTGCCTGGTCTTCGTCAACACAAAGCGGATGGCCGATACGCTCTGCGACGAGTTGAAGCGGCAGGCCTACAGGGTAGACGCGCTGCACGGCGACATCAACCAGCAGAAGCGGGAGCGGATTATGAATTCATTCCGCGCAGGCGGGCTTGATATCCTCGTCGCGACCGATGTTGCCGCCCGCGGAATCGACGTGGGGAACATTGATCTGGTCGTCAACTACGACCTTCCCCTCGACAGCGACTGCTATGTCCACAGGATCGGCCGCACCGGGCGGGCAAACAAAACCGGCGTCGCGCATACCTTTGTCTACCGACAGGAAGTCGGCATGCTGAACATGATCATGCGCGATACAAAAGCGCCGATTCAGCGCACGTCGCCGGCACTGGTGGCGGCAGTTTAGAACGACTCCGGGCAGCCGGTTTTTCTTGGCGCATCCTCTTAAATACGAAAGGTTTTGCGGTTTGACCGTGAGACTGGATGATCAGAACAGCCACTTCCAGATTCTTTGGAAAGCGGCTGTTTGCTTTTTCGGTTCTTGGCCAGGGCGACCGGGCGGCAACAGAGGGTTCGTGGAGGGGAAGGATTGATACCAATTCATAATATTATTTATACCAATCCAAAACAGTAATGATTCGTCGAACCAGATCTTTTCGCGCAGGACTATGTCGCTCTCCACTTTGGCGTAGCGCTGCATTTCACGCCGAAGGCGTATCCCGAAGGGTCGCCTCGCTCCGGCTCCTTGTTCTGCATCGAAAACTCCTCGTCCCTTTGGGGTAAATAATACGCTTCATTGGTATGATCCTTAAATGATCGTCGATTCGCCCTTAATCTATTTAATCTCTATGTTTTGTGGAAATTGACAAAATGACGCAGACAGTGTACGATGCCTGAGAGACAAGCACAGGAGGAGATCGGCGATGAGAAAATGGTTTCCCATGGCCCTAGCATTGGTGCTTTGCTTCATGACCGCATCCTGCGCGGTAGCGGTGACAGCGGACACACACCCCAAAACCTCTGGCTTGCTCGCGATAAAGTCGCTCAACAGCATCTCCTGGCGGATTGTCCGGGATAACACCAACCCCGGCATGTCACAGTTTGAAAAGGCGGTCATACTCTATGATTGGTTGATCGATCATACCGTCTACCGGGGCGGCGTCACAAATCCGTACTATGTCCTACGCTACGGCGAGGCCTCCTGCAGCGGATACGCAAACGCCTACAGTGCGCTTTTGGCCCGGGCGGGCATTCAATCCAGGGTAATCGATGGGCGCTTATACACCCAGGGCCATTCGTGGAACATGATCAAGTTGGGCGGCAAGTGGTACCATGTCGATGTGCGCATGGGCGATCATCTGGCGGAAACCGAAGGCCGTTACCGTCGGTTTTGCATGAGCGACGAGCAGGCTCGCCTGTACTACAGCTACCATACAAAAAAGAAAGCCAGCAGCTATTCCGATAATTATGCCTTCAGAACCGGGCAACTGGAGAACTCTCTCGCATACGTCCGTGACATTATAGCTTCTCGCGTGGGGGCGGGCGAGAAACTCTTCATCGTCAATCTGACCGAAAGCGGCGCGTCGCCTGAGATGAACGATCCGTTCAATCGCATCACCGTCAAAAACGCGCTTCAAAACCTCTTGTACGCGTATCCCGGCATTCCTGACAAGGCCAGGACAGTCCTAACGCTGACGGACAATCTGCTCTTGGTAAGCGTCAAGGTGCCGTTCTACCGCATTCGGGCGCTGGCACTGGCCATGCCGGCCGATATTACCGTCGAGGTGGAAGGCACAGACTTTTCCGCCGCCATACCGCTGGAACTGGGCGACAAGTTCCTGATCTCGCCCACCTATGCCACGCAGCAAAAGCTGTACTGGAACAGTTATCGGGAGAAAACCGCCGTCGTTGACCAGAACGGCAAGGTGAGGATAACCGGGTTCGGTACGACGCTGATCAAGGCTTCTACGGTCGATGGCTCCAAGCTTTCGCGCGCCTACAAGGTGACCGTCAGACAAAAGCGTGCGGAAACGGGAGGGACCTAGTGTTTTGATAACACGGAATCTTTGGTTCGGAACGGATCTTTTCCCGCCCTGCGGTGTCGCTCTTCGCTTGAAATAGCGCTGCTATTCCGCAGCGAAGGCTTCTTGCAAGACGAAAAAATTTCTCGTCCTGAATCCAAATCCTCAGTGTTGTCAGAACACCAGGAACAGAAGCGACACGACCTAATGCCGACCATTTGTATTGGTCCATGTTTCGCAACCCGTTCGGGGGAAGAGGCATCCATAATTCCGTCATTATCCGCATGGAAAACCCGCCTTTGTCCGGCGGGTTTTTAGGTTTCTGATCCGGATACCCGGGAGAAGCGCCTCGTTCGGCGCCTTCGTGCCTTGTGTGCGGGCGTCATGCGGTGGGGGCGGGCGCTTTGACGACGATCAGTTCCAGGACTTCAGCATTCTGATTGCGAACATTCATCTTCGTCTTGTACGGGATTTTGAGCACCGTTCCGACTGGGTAGGCATGAACCGCCTGATCGTCCAGTCCAAGGGAGAGCATGCCGCGAACGACCGTCATGTACACGTTGGAATTGGAGAAGTGCTCCGGGAGCCCATCCCCCTGCGGGAACACCATGTGGAGATAATGCAGATTCTCGTCGAGGATGACCTTCTTGATGGATTTTCCATTTCCGGCAGCCAGTTCATACACCTGTTCGATCATTGTGCCGACCTCCCGTCGCAGAATCATTTGGGCTGTATCGCGATCTGACAGCGCCATTCTACCACGGCGGTAAGGCCCGAGCGGTTGGAATTACAACACGCCGGGGGATTTCCGCACATATTATGTCTCCTCCTGTGCGCGGCCGATCGCCTTTACGGGACAGGCTTCCGCAGCGCGCGTTAGCAGCGCGGCGTCCGGCGCCCCACCGCAGTCTTTGAGCGCGGCTTTCCGGTTCCGGATTTCAAACAGTTCCGGCGCGATATTTGCGCACAGCGAACACCCGATGCAGGCGTCCCTGTCGATTGACAGGCCGGACTGCCGGTTGCCATCGTCCGTCAGATCGCGGTCTTTTACGATCTTCGCGGTGATCCAAGAAAAGACTACGATGGCGGCGACTGTTAAAACCCATCGAATCGCCATGAATTTCAAACCCAGGAATTTCATCTCGTTCAGCAGCATGGGGATTTTGATCACCGCCCACGCGCTCAGGAGGACGACCAGGTTCCGAACGGACGCGCCCTTTTTATGGAGCATCACGCACAGTGGGAACGCCGCGTAGACCGGCCCCGCCGACACGCTGCCGAGCAGCAGTGAAAACAGCACACCCTTCGCGCCCGATTCGCTGCCGAGGAGATTCACAATTTTCTTCTTCGGAACCCACATATCTAGCAGCGCGGTCAATACAAACACCACCGGCATGATGATCAGCATTTCTTTGATGTAGTAAACACTGTTCTTCAGCGATGCGACGCCCATATCCGGCCGGAAGAGGAACGCCGCGCCGTACGCGGCGGCGATGAGGATGGCGAAGAGGTGTTCTTTCGCCTTTTTCAGTATGATCACAGGATCACCCCCATCGTAAGCGCGATCAGGATCGCGAAAACGAAGCTCAGCGCGTTTCGGACGACGGTAAATTTGAGCCCAAACTTCTGCCGCTCCAGCGGAAAGGTGACGATGCCTACCATCGTCAAAGTGGTCAGAAACGCGACCGATGGGACGATCCCCACCCCCGCGTTTACGAGGGTCCCGACCAGCGGGAATGCGATGAACGCCGGAATCAGCGTGATCGTCCCGAACGCGGCGGAGACCACGGTAGCCCAAAACAGCGACTGATGTCCGATGAATTCGGCGATGCGTTCCGGCGGCAATGCCGTCAGGATCAAACCGATCAGAAATATAACGGATAGAATGCTGCCCAGCATGCCCTTGCCCATGGCGAAGGCCGCCTTCAGCGCCTGCCACGTCCGGGCCTTGTTCTTGAAAAATGAAACCGTCAGGAATGCCGCCGTTCCCAGCCACATCGTCAGCGTCAACGCGTCCATATTCCGCCTCCCGAAATCAGATGATCCCATCATACCGGGCGCGGCGACAGAAAAATAGACACCAATGTTTCTTTTTGATATAATTGCCCCGAAGGAGGGGATACCATGACAGTGGGAGAACTGCAAACAATTCCGCTTCTATCCCGTGCGGACGGCGATCTGTTGGAACGCCTGGTCGCTGGGCGTGAAATCTTTGCCCGGAAATACGCAAAGGGCGCGACGGTGCACAACCAGCACGACACGTGCTCGATGCTGGATGTGGTGCTGTCCGGCAATCTGGCCGCGTATGCCCTTTCGGACAACGGTTCGGCCGTCACCATGTTTGAATTCAAGGAGAACGCGCTGATCGGGGCCAACCTGCTGTTCGGAAA
>CALGYL010000324.1 GCA_937934775.1 uncultured Clostridia bacterium | reverse complement strand
ATCTCATTGGCACGTTCGAACACTATATCAGCTAGTATCACAAGTGAAGAAAAAGAACAGCGAGCTAAAAGAACAAAACCTGCTGTCACTTAGTTATGGAAAAATAAAAAGGAAGGACATTAATTCAACGGACGGCTTGCTACCCGCTTCTTTTGAAAGTTATAATATTATTGATGCAGGCGATATAGTTCTTCGTTTGACCGACTTGCAGAATGATCACACCAGCTTGCGAGTCGGTTTGGCAACGGAGCATGGGATCATCACATCCGCATATACCACACTTCGTCCAACCTCTGCGGAAATATCAAGGTATCTTTATTACCTGATTCACACCTTTGACATTCGCAAAGGCTTTTATGGCATGGGTTCTGGCGTACGGCAGGGGCTCAATTATGATGAAGTAAAAGACCTTCGCGTAGTCGTTCCTGAAACAGAAGAGGAGCAAACTGCCATAGCTGCCTACCTTGATGGTCAGTGTGCGCTTATTGACGCTGCCATCGCAGAAGCTAGCGCCAGCATTGAAGAATACAAAGCATGGAAGGCTTCCATCATTTATGAAGCCGTGACTAAGGGGCTTGACCCAACGGTAGAAATGAAAGATAGCGGTGTTGAATGGTTTGGAAGAATACCTCTTCATTGGCGGAGAACAAAAATTAACCAAATTGCAGTAGCAATCAACGGGGACAGAAGCAGTAATTACCCTAGTGGGGACGATATTGTATGTGAAGGAATACCGTTTGTTACATCAAACAACTTAGGATTCATTGAATTAAGAACAGACATCACTACTAGCAAATACATAACAAGAGAAAAGTACAATGCGCTTAGAGGCGCGAAAATACAAATAAATGACATTATATTCTGCTTGCGTGGTAGCGTCGGGAAGTGTTCGATCAACAAAACGTTATCTTGCGGGACAATTGCTTCTTCACTTGTTGTGATTCGAGCAAAGATGGTCCATGCAGATTATCTCAATTATGTTCTTCAAAACAACGCCATCACTACTATGGCTTTAACTGCGGCTATCGGAATCGGTTCGCTCAATCTTTCTGCAGAAAACATTATGGGATTTCACATTCCGCTGCCTCCCAAAGAAGAACAAGTGAAAATCGTAGAATACCTAAACCTAAAATGTAAGCAAGCCGAGTTGGCTATCGCAGAAAGGTTATCCCTCCTCTCTGAGCTTGAAGCCTATAAAAAATCCTTAATCTACGAAGTTGTCAGCGGTAAGCGAAAGGTGGTCTGAATATGGACGAGACCGAGAAGTTGTTTGAAAGCAAGATCGAGGGATACCTCATCTCCGAGGAGGGCGGTTGGCAAAAAGCGACCGACGCGGGCTACTGCAGCGACGAGTATAGGGGTATGGCGCTAGACATCGTTACACTCACAGATTTTGTGAAAACATCTCAACCTATGGCGTGGCGAAGATTCGAGCGCATGTGCACGGTTTCGCCTATTCGCCAGTTCTACAAGGCGTTTGACAGCGCTGTCCAGCAGGTCGGCCTAATCGAGGTTCTGCGCCACGGATTTAAGCACCGGGGTGTGCAGTTCTCCGTTTGCTATTTCAAGCCAGAATCTACGTTGAACGAGCTTGCACAAAAGAACTACGCTCAGAACGTCTTCCAATGCATCCGGCAGTGGCATTACTCCGAATTCAACACCAACACAGTGGACATGATGCTGGCGATCAACGGTATACCTGTGGTTGCTCTAGAGCTAAAAAATCAGCTGACTGGGCAAAGCATAGATGATGGTATCCGTCAATGGCAATATGCTCGTGACCCAAAGGAGCCTGCGTTCGGAATGAACCGGCGCGTTCTGGCGTACTTTGCTGTTGACCTCTATGACGTAGCCATGACCACACAAATTGCCCGCGAGAAGACACGCTTCCTTCCCTTCAACCAAGGTAGCAATGGTGCGGGCAAAGATGGCGGTGCGGGGAATCCTGAGACCCAAGACGGTGACTACGTGACCAGCTATCTGTGGCGCAATGTGCTTCAAAAAGACAAAATGATGGACATCCTCCAAAAGTTTATTAGCCTGCAAAAGAATGAAAAGAAGTCAACCAACCCGGACGGATCGCTGCGCGTTGATACCGAGTATAAACTCATTTTTCCGCGCTACCATCAGTTGGATGTGGTGCGGGAGTTAGTGGATCACGTTCGTGCCAATGGTCCCGGACATAACTATCTGATACAGCACAGCGCAGGAAGCGGTAAATCAAACTCCATCGCATGGACAGCTTACCGAATGGCCAGCCTGCATAACGATGATAACGAGCCAGTATTCAACAGCGTGATCATCGTTACCGACCGTCGCGTGCTTGACCAACAGCTGCAAGCTACAGTCAGCAGCTTCGACCATACGCTGGGTACCGTTGTGACCATCGATGAGAAAAAAAGCTCCGCGGATCTTCGAGACGCCATCAACGATGGCAAACGCATCATCGTGACCACGTTGCAGAAATTCCCGGTCATCTACGATCAAGTGAACGCCACGCGGGGCAAGCATTACGCCGTGATCGTCGATGAAGCGCACAGCAGCCAGACCGGTCAAAGCGCTATGAAACTGAAAGTTGCCCTTGGCGACACCAGCGATGCACTGGCAGAGTACGCAGAATTGGAGGGTAAAGCTGAAGAGGAGATCGACAAGAAGGACATCTTTGTGCAAGAGATGCTTTCGCAGGGCAGGCATAAGAACCTGTCATTCTTTGCGTTCACTGCCACGCCAAAAGGAAAGACGTTGGAGATATTCGGCGAGCTGCACCCGGATGGATCGTTTCATCCGTTCCACATCTATTCCATGCGACAAGCCATTGAAGAAGGCTTTATTCTTGATGTGCTAGCGAACTATGTCAACTATAAGATGTGCTATCAGATCGCCAAGAACACACCGGACAACCCGGATGTGCCGACGTCCAAAGCTGTCAAGACGATCCGCCGTTATGAGGAACTGCACCCACATAACCTTGAACAGAAGGCTGCGATCATAGTAGAGACCTTCCGCGATTTAACCTGCCGGAAAATTGGCGGTCAGGGCAAAATGATGGTGGTTACCGCATCGCGTCTTGCAGCTGTGCGCTACTACCACACCATCAAGCGGTATTTGGAAGCGAACAAATATGATGATGTGCAGATCATGATTGCTTTTAGTGGAGCACTGAAAGATCCAGATGATCCGAACAGCCCGGAATACACCGAGAGCGGGATGAACCGAGATCATGACGGAAACCCCGTCAGGGAATCCCAGACGAGAGCTGTTTTTCACGACGAGGGCGACGTATTGATCGTTGCAGAAAAATATCAGACGGGTTTTGACGAACCCCTACTCCATACGATGATTGTTGATAAGGAACTGCGCGATGTCAAGGCGGTACAAACACTGAGTCGTTTGAATCGCACGTACCCCGGCAAAGAAGACACCTATGTTCTGGATTTCGTCCCCAGTAATATGGATCGTATCCGAGAGGCATTCCAGCAGTTTTATCAGGAAACTAGTTTGGAAGAAGAAATTAACTTTGATCTAGTTTATACCACACAACGCATTCTGCGTGAAAAGGGTGTTTATACACAGGAAGACATCGATTCAGTAACTGCAATCTACTTTGATACGGATACTCGCACTGCCAACAGTACACAAGCGAAGATTTCTAACTCCCTTAAACATGTGGCAGATAAGTATAACGCGCTCAATCAAGAGGTGCGGTATCAGTTCCGCCGCGAAGTGCGAAACTTTGTGAAGTGGTATAACTACATTAGCCAGATCGTGCGCATGTTCGACAAGGACTTGCATAAGGAGTACATTTTGTGCTCCTATCTGGCCAAACTGCTTCCTGGTGACAAAAGCGAGGATTTTAACCTCGATAATCGGGTAAAGTTGGAGTATTATCGTCTTGAGAAGACTTTCGAAGGAGCAATTGAACTTGAACCATCATCTGGCTCCTGGGCACCCACGCAACCGAAAAGAGCCGGCACTATGAAGGAACGCCTTAGCCCTCTGGAAGAAATCATCCTGCGCATCAATGAAGAATTTATGGGCGAGTTTACGGATGCTGATCGGGTGATTGTAGATACGCTGTATCAAAAAATGCGCAAGGATGAAGGCGTTCACAAGGCTGCCAAAACCGATGACCGGCAGGTCTACGATCGTAGCATTTTCCCAAACTTGTTTGATGATCTGGCTATGGCATCATACATAGAAAACAGAGAAGCATATGAACAATTGTTTCTCGATTCAAAGAAGTATCGAGCTATCCAACAGGCGCTTGCTGATCGACTGTATCGGGAGTTGCACAACACTGATCGTGTCGGATGATTTGTGGGGACAGAGGTTACAGTCGCAAAAGCATCGGGAACGGAGGTATTATATGAGTGTGGAATCAACTCAGCGCGAGCTAAATCAGCTCAATAAGGACATTGCGTCTATAGAAAAGAAGATTGCAGAATACACCAAGAAAGAATCAGAATGTTTGAGCAGAATTGGTGATATAAGGCGAAGTATTAGTAAGAACACGAGCTCCAGCGCGGTAGCCACTAAGATGCGCCAGATCGAATCGTTGACACACGATCAGGAGCGAGCAGCAAAATCGCATGCCGACGAAGCCAAGAAACTATCTGAGAAACGTACCAAAAGGGGTACGATCGATTTGAAACTACAGCGTGAACGGGCAGATGCAGACAAGCAATTGGAGAAGAAGCAGGAACAGAAGTTTAAAAATATGCAGGCATCATACGATAATGAAATTTCGCAATTGCGAGACCGTCTTCGAACCCAACTAGCCGAGGACAGTACCGCCGTAAAGAGCGTTTTTGATGACCGGTCTTCCAATGAGGAATTTGATGTACTTGTATCGCACGCGACAGAAGACAAAAAAACCTTCGCGAACGAATTTGTTGATATCCTGACCAATGAATATCACCTAAGAGTCTGGTATGATGCACTCTCTATCGCATGGGGTGATAGTATCCATAGCAGCATTGACGAAGGGTTGATAAAGTGCAAATTTGGCGTTGTAGTATTATCTCGGGACTACATTAAAAAGTACTGGACACGTTACGAACTAGAGGGGCTGTTTCAACGCGAATCTCATGGTGGCAAGCTGATTCTCCCGATATGGCACAACATAACCAAAAAGGAAGTGGAAGAATTCAGCCCTAGCCTTGCTGATCGGAATGCTCTCAACACAGCTATCATGTCCCCACATGAAATAGCCGAAGCTTTAGTGGCTTTGTTGTGACGCAACGGGCTGGGTATGAAGAACAACGAACTGAAAGGAGGCGTCGAGTTCTCGAGCCAAACAATGCCATACGAAAGGCGGCGTAGCGCGATGTACAAATCAAATTATGAAACCGCCCGATTCCATTTGGAATTCGGCCCAGAATCGCTGTTTGAGCGTGTGCGATTCAAAATGAAGGATGTAAATAAGCTCTATTTAGATGGAAAGCATTTCAAACAACGGTTGGATGAAAGGGCGATCCCCGATGATATTGTTCAGGCCCTGTGTGATTTTGATATCAACTCGTGGGGGCTCCGGACAGCCGAAGTCCGTACAGATCGAGGTAAGTTTGTCAACTCGACTTGGGAGAGGACGCTGTATGGGCATCGCTACCAAGTGACCATTGGCGTGGGTAACTACGTAAAAACCATTGTTGATCGGACATCAAGCGGAGTCGACAAATGTATCCGTGGAGGAGAACTATATGATTTGGTCGCGCGAGTAAATGATGAGCTTATGAGGGCAGAGACAATCTGTCAAAATGAAACTCCTCATATCGTAACCAACCTGTAAGAGAGTATGCTAGCTCCTGTTACAAACGGGAGACGCAGAATGTTCCGGATAAGAATCCTATTCGTCTTTGGCCTTCCCCGTGAACCGCCCGGCCAACGCACGGCCCAGCGCGCGGTACTCCTTCGGATCAAACGCCGACCGGTAGACGGAACCGTCAAACCAGGAATCGACGATCACATCGCTGTAGCCCACGATGCCCTGCCGCCGGAAGATGATGATCAGGATCATCAGCGCCGACAGGATCAGCTGCGCCACGCCATAGAGCGGATGCCCAAACAGTGTGATGCTGGATTCCAGCGTGGACAGATATTCGGGCACAAAAGTCATGATCAGCGCGCCCACCACCGAGCCGCTCAATGAGTACATACCACCGATGATCGAGGTCTCCACGATGTCAAACGTCCTGTCGTAGTAGAAGAAGGACGGCGAAATCACCTTCTGGACGTGCGCCCACAGCCCGCCCGCCACCGCCGCCATGAATGCGCTGACGCAGAACGCCAGAAGCCTGTGCCGGGCCAGTCCCACGCCCAGCGATTCGGCGGCCACGATGTCGTCCCGGATGGCGATCATACTGCGCCCGTAGGCCGAGTGCAGGATGCGGTGCAGAATGAACATCATCACAATCATCACGCCGTAGATCGTGAACGTGTCGGACAGCCCCGCGATGCCGGTCAGGCCCTTGGCGCCGTTGGTATAGTCCGGATTGTTCTGAAGCAGCGACCGGATGATCACAATCAGGCCAAGCGTCGCCACCGACAGATAGTGCCCCTTGAACCGGAGCACCGGAAAGCCGATCAGAAGCGCCACCAGCGCGGCGATCAGCCCGCCGACGAGGAGCGCCGGCAGCAGCGGCATTGCCGTCTGCTGGATCCAGTCAGGCAGATTCTTCAGCAAGATCGCCTTCTTGGCCGAGGGAATCGTGAGCAGCGCCGACGCGTACGCGCCGATGGCCATGAAACCCGCGTGACCCATTGAAAAAATGCCGGTAAAGCCGTTGCAGAGGCTGAGGCTGGCGGCCAGAATGATGTTGATTCCCACCAGCTTGATCAGCCGCACGTAGTAGCTGGGCAGCGTCTGGTCGCTGATCACGATCAGGAGGATTGGCAGCGCGATGAACGCCCAGAAGCGAAACGCCTTGTTTCGAACGATCATACTAGCTCCTCCTCCCGCTGCGCGCGCCCATCAGGCCGTTGGGCTTGACCAGCAGCACCAGAATCAGAATCACAAATACCAGCGCGTCCCGGTAGACCGCGTACTGCGGCGGCAGGAGCCCGGCAAACAGCATCTCCGCCACGCCCATGATGAAGCCGCCCAGCACCGCGCCGGAGAGGCTGCCGATGCCGCCCAGCACCGCCGCTACGAACGCCTTGACGCCCGGCACGAAGCCCATCAGCGGGTCGATGGTCTTGTACTCGCCCGCCAGCATGATGCCCGCCACTGCCGCCAGGCCCGAGCCCACCGCAAACGAGAAGGTAACCACCGTGTTGACGTTGATTCCCATGAGTTTCGCGGCTTTCTGGTTGTCGGTACAGGCACGCATGGCCATGCCGATGCGGGTCCGTTTGATCACCACGTTGAGGCCGATGAGCAGCACCGCCGTCAGAATGAAGGTGATGATGTTCATCGTGGACAGGGTGATGCCGCCGAACTTATGCAACTGCACCAGGCCCTCGGGCAGCTTGAACGCCCGGCTCTGGGCGGAGAAGAGCATCGTCATCAGGTTCTGGATGAACATCGATACCGCGATGGAGGTCATCATGACCGTCTCCTCGCTTGCGGAGCGCAGCGGGCGGTAGGCGATGCGCTCCACCACCACGCCCAGAACCACCGAGGTGACGATCGCAAGCGCGATGGCCACCGGCAGCGGCGCCGAAAGTACCGTCAGCATCATGTAGGCGGCGTAGACGCCTACGCACATGATGTCGCCGTGGGCGAAGTTGATGAGCCGCAAAATACTGTACACAATGCAGTAGCCGGTTGCGACGATGGCATAGACGCTGCCCAGCTTCAGCCCGTTGACCACCTGAACCAGCACATAGGAAAAGTCCATGCCCTCACCTCCCCAGATACGCCGTTTTGACGTGCGGATCATCCTGAAGATCGCGGCTGACCCCGGTCATGGCCACGACGCCGGTCTCCAGCACATAGGCCCGGTCGGAGATCTCCAGCGCCTCGCAGGCGTTCTGCTCCACCAGCAGCATCGTGATGCCCTTTTGCCTGAGCCCGCCCAGGACGTCAAACACCTGCTGTGTCAAAAGCGGTGACAAGCCCAGCGAAGGTTCGTCCAAGAGCAGCACCTTCGGGTTGGCCATCAGCCCGCGGCCGATGGCCAGCATTTGCTGTTCGCCGCCGGACAGCGTGCCGGCCAACTGCCGTCTGCGCTGGGCGATGACCGGAAACAGCTGAAACGCGGACTCCATGCGTGTTTTAAGCTCCGTCTTGTCACGAACGACATACGCGCCCAGCCGCAGATTCTCCTCAACCGTCATACTGCTGAAGATCTGCCGCCCCTCCGGCACGTGAATTACGCCCATCTCCACAATCTGGTTGGCCTGTAGGCCCGCGATGGACTTGCCGTCCAGCAGAATATCGCCGCTGACGGGCTTCAAAAGCCCTGATATCGTCTGCAAAATGGTACTTTTGCCCGCGCCGTTGGCGCCGATCAGGGCGACGATCTCGCCGTCCAGCACGTTTATGGAAGCGCCGCGCACCGCGCGGATGCTGCCGTAGGAGACGCTCAATTCCTTCAGTTCAAGCACGGCACGCCGCCCTCCCCAGATACGCTTCAATCACCTTCGGGTTTTCGCTGACCTCCCGCGGCAGGCCGTGGAAGATGGTCTCGCCGAAGGCCATCACGTAGATATACTGGCACAGCTCCATCACAACTTTCATGTCGTGCTCGATCAAAAGGATCGTCAGGTCGAAGGACGCTTGCACGCGCCGGATGGTTTCCACCAGATCCTCGCTCTCGCGGGGGTTCATACCGGCGGCGGGCTCGTCCAGAAGGAGCAGCCGCGGCTTCATCGCAAGGGTTCTGGCGATTTCAAGGAGCCGTTGGTCGCCGTAGGGCAGTGAAGAAGCTTCTTTTTCCGCCTTGTCCCCGATGCCCACCGCTTCCAGCATCGCCATCGCGGTGTCGCGCAGCGCCCGCTCCCGCTTCCAGTAGACTGGAAGACTCAGAAGCGCCTGGGTCAGGTTGTAGTCCTTGTTGATCTGCGCGCCGATCATCGCGTTTTCCAGGCAGGTCATCTTGCCGAAGAGGCGCAAATTCTGATAAGTTCGCCCAACACCCATGCGTGCCACGATGTCCGGACGGACGCCGGTGATCGCCTTCCCCTCCAGATAGGCCGCGCCGCTGGTGGGCTTTTGCTGGCCGGACAGGATGTTGATCAGCGTGGTCTTTCCCGCGCCGTTGGTGCCGATCAGGCCGTAAATCCGGCCGCGTTCCAGCGACGCGCTGAAGCGGTCGACCGCCGTCAGGCCTTTAAACCGCATGGTAATTTCGGTGGCCTCTAAGAATGCGCTCATACGCCGCCCCTTATATGCAAAATGAATGGATACATGCATTATAATGCAATTTCATAGATTTTTCAACCCTCGAAGCAAACAAAACAGCAGCCCGCAACACAAAAATAAGCAGGTTGCCATTCTGCCCAAATTGGCCATCCCAGTGTGAACATCACCAGCACCGCACGAAAATCCACATACACTCGGGAACAACCAACACACGTAAAAACTTTCGCAGAGCAAGCGCCGGTGAAAAAATGACAGACTTTACATAATTCACTGCATCTTGCGCCAGACTACCCTCGAAGGATGGTGAGGGCGCATGACGATCCCGGAAGAGGCGTCGGGCAGCCTGAAGGCGCTGCTTCAAGAGAATTCCGAGGCTTATGAGTACTTTGAATCGCTGCATCCGGCGGTAAAGGCGCGCATTGTCAGCGACGGAATCTCCTCCCCGGAGGAACTGGCCGCGCGGGCCAACGAAGCCGCGGGGGTGGCCATGATGGATTTCAGCGGGATCTACGACGATTCGGACCCCTGGCCAAACGGGCCAAAAGAACCATAATGCCATGCGCCTTCCGGAGCATTTTCGGAAGGCGCATGCGTTTCCCCAGGGATGGTTTTTCGGTATTCCGCAATACTTGAGGCGTTTGACGCCCGCGTGCGCGATACGGTCGGTGATGTCGAATATGT
>CALGYL010000323.1 GCA_937934775.1 uncultured Clostridia bacterium | reverse complement strand
TGCGCTGCCCGGGGTTTTCTGGGACGCGAAATACGCTTCGGCGGACAATTTTACCGGCGCGGCCGTGCCGGGATACCTTGCAAGCCGCGTCGTTGGAACGAGCGAGATGGCCGCGGCGCTTGGGACGGCGCAGAACCTCGCGGCGGAGCGGGGATTCGGCCTTCTCCTGTGGGACGGTTACCGCCCGCAGCGCGCGGTGGATGGTTTTCTGCGCTGGGCGGCTTCGCCGGAGGACGGGCGAACGAAGGCGAAGCACTATCCCGGCATTGACAAGGCGGACATTGTGCCGCTGGGTTACGTCGCGGCCAGGTCCGGACACAGTCGGGGAAGCGCGATCGATCTGACGCTGTGCGATCTACGGACGGGAAAACCGGCCGACATGGGCGGGGACTTCGACCTGATGGACATTCGTTCGCATCATGGCGCGGAGGGCGTGCCGCTGGAGGCAGCCTGGAACCGGGAGGCCCTGCGATTGATCATGGAGGCATGCGGCTTCTCCGCCTACGCGTGCGAATGGTGGCACTATTCTCTCCGGAACGAGCCGTACCCCGGACAGTATTTCGATTTTCCGATCGAGTAGGGAGAGAGACGATATGGTTTATATGATGCTGGATTGTTTCGAGTACCTTGCGCGCAGCGCGTGTCCGGCGCCACTTCTGTATGCCGGGCTGGTTTTCTACCGCTGGGCGCGCGGCGGGGAGATATCCGTCAGCGGCTCGATGGTCTGGGAGTACCTCTTCCTTTTGTGGCTGGTCGCGGCGCTTCGCGTCATGGGGATTTCCAGCCTGAACGCCGGTTGGCCATTCGCGGTTTATAGCCCGGTTCGCTTCGGGATCGGCCTGGACGGTGGGCTTACGCGCACGCTGCTGGAGGGCGTGATGTTCGCGCCCTGCGGCTTCCTGGCGCCCCTCTCGATCAAGGCCGTCCGCTGGGAGACGCCGTCGGTCATGGCGCTGGGCGCGTATCTGGCGTTTGTGATGGCTCTGCTGAGTTCGATTTCAGGCGGGTATGTGGAAATGTCCTTCGTGGCTATGGGCGCCTTGGGCGCGGGGGCGGGCTACCTTGCGTATGACCTGATGCGCTCGGCGGCGGGAGGCTTTTCTGCCCGCAGGAGCCCAAACATGCATTGACAGACCGCCTGGAAACCCCTATCATGGAGGCGGGCGGTGTTGACATGAACGAGAACATCTTGATTGTGGATGACGAGCGGGAGATCGCCGATCTTGTGGAGTTCTACCTGAAAAACGAGGGCTTCGAGGTGCACAAGTATTATCGTGGCCTCGACGCGCTCCGGTGCGCGGAAGAGCAGCCGCTCGACCTCGCCATACTGGACATCATGCTCCCGGATGTGGACGGCTACGAGATCTGCCGGCGCATCCGGGAAAAGCATACCTATCCCATTCTGATGCTGACGGCGAAGGAAGAGGAGATCGACAAGATCACCGGGCTGACCCTGGGCGCGGACGACTATGTGACCAAGCCGTTCCGCCCTCTGGAGTTGGTGGCGCGCGTCAAGGCGCAGCTACGGCGCTACACGCGTTACAACACCGGGCAAAGCGACCGGCGGGAAAACGTCGTGTCGGTGCGCGGGCTGACGCTGAACCTCGATACCCACGAATGCACGCTGGATGAGCGGCCGCTTCAACTGACGCCCATTGAGTTTTCGATCCTGTGGCTGCTCTGTGAATCGCCGGGCAAGGTCATCCCGGCGGAAGAGCTGTTTGAGCGCGTGTGGGGCGAAAAGTACCTGAACAATTCCAACAACACCGTCATGGTGCACATCCGGCACCTTCGCGAAAAGCTGCGCGATTCGTCCGAGCGCCCAAAGTACATCCGGACCGTATGGGGGGTTGGGTACAAGCTTGAAAAGTGACGACCGGAAATTCCTGCGCAAGTGCGAACTGACCGCCCTTCTGATCATCGTGGCGGTCCTGGTCGCACTGTGGGTCTTTGATACAATGTTCAACGGTACGCTGATGGACTTCATCGTAATGGTCTTCAGCGGCTTGTTTAGCAGCAATCTGCCCGGGCGGAGTCTCCTTCTGGGGTTGGGGCTATTGGGCATGCTGGCGATCGCCGCGGTCGTCATTCTGACCGCGTACCGGACCTACCGGACGCAGCATGCGCTGTTTGTGGCGGCCAGGGAAGAGGCGGATAAGGCAAAGGCGCTGGCGGAGACGGAGATGCAGCGCAAGAGCGACCTGATCACCTATCTGGCCCATGACCTGAAGACGCCGCTGGCGTCGGTGGTAGCGTACCTGAACCTGCTGGACGAGTCGCCGGACCTGCCGCCCGAGCAGCGGGCGAAGTATGTGGGCATCGCGCTGGACAAGGCGTACCGGCTGGAGCAGCTGATCGGAGAGCTGTTTGAGATCATCCGCTTCAATCTTCAGACGATCACCCTCAATGAGGAAAGAATCAATCTGAAGTTCATGCTGGAACAGCTGGCGGATGAGTTTTATCCGATCCTGCTCCCGCAGGGCAAGCGCATTTCCGTCTCCTGCGCGGACGGCCTCATGCTGCGCGGCGATTCGGACAAACTGGCGCGCGTGTTCAACAACATCCTGAAAAACGCCGCCGCCTACAGCTATGATAATACGGAAATCACCGCCTCCGCCCGGCAAAAAG
>CALGYL010000322.1 GCA_937934775.1 uncultured Clostridia bacterium | reverse complement strand
TTAGGCTGGTTCCCCGCCTTTAATGACGCCGGGTGGCTGCGCCGCGGGAGGCTCAGGTCCGACGAGCGGCCTTAAGCGGCCGCCAGAGCGAAGTTGTCTTCGTTCGCAGTTATTGTTTTTCCCGTTGTTAGGCGGTTCAGGGCCGCCGCTCGCTTCTCAAATCCCCATGATCCCCGTCGAAACCAGTACACCCCCATAAGATAATCCGAAATAGTGGTCGTTCGCGCGCACACGGCGGATGCTTCGTTGGACAAAAAAACAGGGTACCGGCGCTTTCGGGTGGTCGTTCGCGCGCACACGGCGGATGCTTCCGCAATTTCCATCCGCGCGCGAAGGTTGTGGCCGCGTCAGTCGTCCCGACCGCGGAAGTGGCGCTCCATTTCCCGTTCGGCGTCCTTCTTGGCGGCGTCGTCGCGCTTGTCGTAGAGTTTCTTACCCTTGCACAGCGCCAGTTCCATCTTCATCCTCCCGCTCTTCAGGTAGATGGACAGCGGAATCAGCGCCAGCCCCTTTTGCATGACCGCCTGCTCCATCTTACGGATCTCGGCCTTGTGCATCAGAAGGCGCTTGGGGCGCAGCGGGTCCTCATTGTAGAACGAACCCTTTTCGTAGGGGCTTACGTGCATGTTCTCGACGAACAGCTCGCCCCGTCTGATCTGCGCGAAGGAATCCTTCAGGTTGCACCGGCCCAAGCGGATCGATTTGACCTCGTTGCCGCGCAGTTCCAGCCCGGCTTCCCAAGTCTCCTCGATGAAGTAGTCATGGCGCGCCTTGCGGTTCTGCGCGATTGTTTTAATGCCCTCTTGGCGCGGCATGATCGAACCTCCCTCTTGCGGGTAACAGTGATTATATCACGGCAACGACCCTTTGTCAAAACGATATTCTGTTCAGGTCGCGCTCGTCCTTCGGACGGGAAGAACCCACCAGGCCCACCAGCAGGAATTTTTTGGACATCGGATCGTACTTGAGCTCGGGCAGCAGGCTGAACCCCTCGATCTCGCCGGTGGAATGCACGTGCATGCGCGGCCCGGTGCAGTAGTGCAGCTTTTCGCCGAAGGTGATGTGGGTTTCATCGTGAAAGGAAACCGGCATATCGTCGGCGATGCGCCGTTTGACGTACTCCTCGATTTCCCGGATGTCGAGGTCGGGCTTCTCGTCAAATTCCAAAAGGAAGCCATGGCGCACGTCGCCGTGCTGGTAGTGGTCGCGAAAGCGGTCCCAGAGTTTGCGCTCGCACAGGTCCTCGGCGGTGTGGGCCATCTTGCGGTACTTGATGGACTTGAACACGATGTCAGCCACATCCTGAGGCTCCGGGCCGAAGATGTTGGGCCGGGTGACCAGGATTTCCTCGCCGATGCCAATCAGAAGCTCCGCGTTGATGCCCAGCGCGGGATACAGCATTTCAAAGTGCTCCACAATCACGCGGCGGCCCTTCTCCAGCGCTTTTTTCACGCAGGTAGCCAGCACGTGGGGCTGGGTGAACGCGGCCTCAAAGCGCATGTCCAGATGGTAGGTATGGGGGCTGAAAAAGCCGCTCTCGTCGTCCACTGACAGGATCGGAAGGGGCCGGACATTCACGCCGTTGTCGTCGTTGGTCATCTCCAGGCCGGGGAACATGCCCTTGACCAGCATGCTCTTGCCGCTCCCCGCCTCCCCCACGATGCCAATCAGCCGGTCGAAGGGCGACAGGTGATGCTGGGCGATGGTCATGCCCATCTCGGTCATGCGCCGGATACCGCGGGGCGCAAAGTAAACACCATACAGATAATGATCGTTGACGGACATGCCATCGCCTCCTTTTTGTCAGTCCACTTCGAGGCTGAGCAGCGGCGCGTGCTGCTGCGCGCCGTAGACGTCGGTCTCGCCCGGGTCGCCGGAGCAGATGGGCCGCTCGATCGTCACCTTGA
>CALGYL010000321.1 GCA_937934775.1 uncultured Clostridia bacterium | reverse complement strand
ACCACCGAGATCTACACTCTTTCCCTACACGACGCTCTTCCGATCTAAAAGGGTACATACTATCAGCTGTATACCGGCGCGTTTGAACTGGAGTAAGGCCATAATTGATACTAACTCCAAACATTAATCACTCGTTGCGCTGGTTCTTTTCGCGCAGAACTGTGTCGCTCTCCGCTCAACGTAGCGCTGCTACGCCTCGCTTCGGCTCCTTGTTCTGCATCGAAAACCCCCTTGGCGCTTTGGAGTGATTAATGTTTTCCTTTAGTATGAAGCCCCCGGCCCGCCTATGGCGGGCCGGGGGCTTCAATTATGGCGCTAGGTTCAAGTAACCCGTTCGGCTTTTTATGTGAAGGGAGATGCGCTGCGCGCGCCAGAAGAGAAGGAAGCGGAACGGGACTTTGCTGACGGCGCGCAGCGTACTTTTTCGTTATCCCTTCAGCTTCCAGGCGAGATCGGAAAGGAACAGTTGCTGCTTGAAGGCTTCGACCTTGGTGTCCTTGCCGATGTGCACGAACTCGATGCCCATGATCTCGGCCCAGTCGTTCATCATCTCGGCGGTCAGGTCATAACTGAACACGGTGTGGTGGGCGCCGCCCGCCAGAATCCAGCACTCCGCGCCTTCCGCGAAGGTGGGGAAGGCTTTCCACATTACACGGGCCACCGGCAGGTTTGGCATTTTGTAGATGGGCTTGACGGCCTCCACATCCTGCACGATCAGGCGGAACCGGCCGCCCATGTCCACCAGGGACGCGACGATCGCGGGGCCGGCCTTGCCTTCGAAAACAAGGCGCGCGGGTGGTTCCCGGTCGCCGATACCGAGTGGATCCACATGGATGGACGGCTTGCCCTCCGCCAGCGACGGGCAGACCTCCAGCATGTGCGCGCCCAGCGACAATTCGTTTCCGGGGGCCAGCTCGTAGGTGTAGTCCTCCATGAAGGCGGTGCCGCCGCCCATGCCTTCGGCCATGCGTTTCATCAGGTGGGTCATGGCGCTGACCTTCCAGTCGCCCTCGCCGCCGTAGCCGTAGCCCTGACCCATCAGGTCCTGGGAGGCAAGGCCCGGCAGCTGCCGCATGCCGTACAGGTCCTCAAATGTGTTGGTATAGGCGCCGCAACCCTCGCGGTCCAGCATCCTTCGGATGGCAATCTCCTCGCGGGCCTGATAGCGGACGGTATCGATCTCTTTGGTGGCTATCGTGTACTTTTTTTCGTACTCGGCCATTAGGACGTCGATTTCGGCCTCGGTGACTTCGTTCATCTGATTGACCAGATCGCCCACCGGCCAGGTGTTGACCTGCCAGCCCAGCTTGATCTGCGCTTCCACCTTGTCGCCCTCGGTGACGGCCACCTGGCGCATATTGTCGCCAAAGCGCATCACCCGGAGGCTGCGGCTGACGAGCGCGCCCACAGCCGAGCGCATCCAGGCGCCGATCTTCCGGCGGACGGGTTCGTCCTCCCAGTATCCGACGACGACTTTGCGCGCCAGGCGCATGCGCGCGCCGATGAAGCCGTGCTCCCGGTCGCCGTGAGCACTCTGGTTGAGGTTCATGAAGTCCATATCGATCCCCTCATCCGGGATCAGGCGGCCAAATTGGGTGTGCAGGTGCAGCCAGGGCTTTTGGAGCGCGTTCAGCCCGCCGATCCACATCTTGGACGGGGAGAAGGTGTGCATCCAGGTGATGACGCCCGCGCAGGCGGGATCGGCGTTCGCCGCCATCATGGTGGCGAGGATGTCGTCCGGCGTGGTGACGATGGGTTTATAGACGACCTGGCTGGGGATTTCCTCCGCCAGGTTCAGCGAATCCGCGATGATTTCCGCGTGCTTGCGCACCTGCCTCAGCGTCTCTTCGCCGTACAGGTGCTGAGAGCCGACGACAAACCAGAACTGGTATTTTGAAAGCCCTGCGGGTTTTGCCATAAAGAATTCCTCCTTTACTGGGTCAAGCGGATCACATTCCAGCTGAGCGCGGGGATGGAGAGGGTCAGCCTGCCACCGTCCAGCACCCCGCCTGTGCCTGGCACCGGCTTCACGTTGTCCGGATGATCCTCGGTGTTGACGGCTTTCACATCGTCGTGGTGCAATACCGAGTGGGCGACGTTCTGAAGGTATGGGAAATCCCGGAGATCGCAGGTCAGCTCGATCGGCTCGTCCGGATTCCGGTTGACCGCGAAGATCGTGACCGATCCGTCGTCCGCCAGGGTGGCGGTGGCGTCCAGCTCCGGCACGCCTTCGAAGTCTTTGCAGTCGTAGACGGGGGAGGAGACGATGGCGTTCAGCGAGGTGCCGCGGCCGTACTTCGATGCCTGCTGCAGCGGCCAGTAGATGGTCTGCGCCCACGCGCCGCCGCCGTTTCGCGTCATAATGGGCGCGATCACGTTGACCAACTGCGCCATGCAGGCGATCTTGACGCGGTCGGCGTTTCGGATCAGCGTGTTCAGAATCGAGCCGACCAGCAGCGCGTCCTCGAAATTGTAGACGTCCTCCAGCAGCGGCAGCGCCCGGTTCCACTTGTCCCGCTTCCAGACATCCTGATCCTGCTCACTGCTATGATACCACACATTCCACTCGTCAAACGAGAGGTGCACCTTTTTTCTGGAATGCTTCTTGCCGCCCACCGCGTCGCAGATGGAGACCACGGTTTTGATGAAGGCGTCCATGTCCATCGAGCGGGCCAGGAAGCCGGGGGTGTCGTTCGTGGGGTTGCCATAGTAGCGGTGCAGCGACACGTAGTCCACATTGTCGTAGCATTCGTCCAGCATTTGCAGTTCCCAGTCGCCGAAGGTTTTCATCTCCGAGGAGGAGGAACCGCAGGCCACCAGTTCGATGGAGGGATCGACCCACTTCATGACCTTGGCGGCCTCGTTGGCGGTGCGGCCGTACTCGGCGGCGGTCTTGTGGCTGATCTGCCAGGGGCCGTCCATTTCGTTGCCCAGGCACCACAGCTTGATGCCGAAGGGATCTTTTGCGCCGTTTTTTGCGCGCAGGTCGCTCCAGTAGCTGCCGCCCGGATGGTTGGCGTATTCCACCGCGGCGCGGGCCGCGTCCACACCGCGGGTGCCCAGGTTGATGGCGTACATGGGGGATGTATTCGCCTGCTTGCACCATTCGACGAACTCGTGCATACCGACTTCGTTGGTTTCGGTGGTGAACCAGGCCAAGTCCAGCCGGTGCTTGCGGGATTCGCGCGGGCCGACGGAGTCCTCCCAATCAAAGCCCGATACGAAGTTGCCGCCGGGATACCGGGTGACCGGCACGTCGAGCTTCCTCACCAGATCGATCACGTCCCGGCGGAAACCGTTTTGATCGGCGGAGGGGTGGCCGGGCTCGTAGATGCCGCCGTACACCGCGCGGCCCAGGTGTTCGATGAAGGAGCCGTAGAGGCGAGGGTCGATTTTTCCGATCGTATAGGCCCTGTCCAGCGTCATGGTTGCCTTTTTCATCGTGTATTCTCTCCCGATTCGTATGTTGGATTGGCCATGAATTCTCCGGAAAACCAGAACGTGTGCGTCCGGCCTCGGGACTCGCCTTCGGGCGTGAAAAAAACGCGGTTGGCTTCGGACGGCGACGGGCGATGCCCGATACCGCCATGCGCGCCGTTCCGCCCGGGGACATTCGCGCTTTCTCTGTCTGCTTCGTGAAACGGGCGAACGCAAGGGCCTTCCGGGCAGCCGGAAGCCGCCGGATATAGGCGATAAGAGGGCTTGCGCCCCGCAGTAATAATAATACATGCAGAATTTGTCACCAGCAAGGCAATCCGCGTTCGGCGATGAAAAAAGGTGTTTGGCCCCAGAAGACTTTGCGGATGGCCTGCCGGAGGGCGGGGATTTCCGCGCGGTCATGCCGCGGATCTGCGTCCGCTCTTCCCAGAATTTGCATTCCTGAGATAAATCTTAACCGTTCCGCAACCGGTTCGCCGGTGCGCGGACGAGCTTTCGGGGTAAGATAAATAAGTAATCTAGTATTGATTACGGATTACCGATTTATCCCAAACAAGGAGGAACTTCTCATGAAAAAGAATCTCTTTGATCTGACCGGAAAGGTCGCCCTCGTAACCGGCGCTTCGTCCGGACTGGGCGTACAGTTTGCCCTCGCATTGGCCCGCCAGGGCGCCGATGTCGCCGTCGCCGCCCGCCGCGTGGAAAAATTAAAGGATACCCAGGCGAAAATCGAGGCCGAGGGCGTGAAGTGTCTGGCGGTCAAGCTGGACGTGACCGACGCCGCCCAGATCAAATCCGCGGTGGCGGAAGTGATCGCGAAATTCGGCAAGATCGACATTCTGGTCAACAACGCGGGCGTGGGCCTGACAGGCCCCGCGGAGAGCCAGTCCGACGAGATCTGGAACACGGTCATCAACACAAACCTCAACGCCGTCTACTACATGGCGCGGGAGGTCGGCGCGCACATGATTGGCCGCGGCTACGGTCGAATCATCAACATCGGTTCCATCCACAGCACGGTCGCCATGCCCGGGCTCCCGGTCAGCGCCTACGCCACCTCCAAAGGCGGCGTGGAGATGCTGACCAAGGCGCTCGCCAACGAGTGGGCGAAGACGGGCGTGACTGTCAACGCCATCGGCCCGGCGTATTTCCCGAGCGAGATGACCGACGGCGTCCTTTCCAATCCGGACTTCCACACGCTGGTCTCCAACCTCTGCCCGATGGGCCGTCCCGGCCGCGACGGCGAGCTGGACGGCGCGCTCGTTTACTTCGCGTCGGACGCTTCTTCCTACACCACCGGACAGTTGCTCACCGTGGACGGCGGCTGGACGACGGTCTGATACGAACTCCAAACATAAGCCTGACCAATTTCCGTAGGCGGCCTCCTGCCGCGCTGAACGCGACAGGGAGCCGCGCAGACCTTCCATAAAGTCCCGTCCTGCTTAGACCGCTTCCGGCGCTCATTGCGCCGGAAGCGGTCTAAGCATCAAAAAACCCGTATGGTTTTTTGATGCGATGGAAGAAGCGCTTCGTGCGCCAAAATCCTCACGGATTTTCGGGCGGCGCACTGACTTATGGTGCTGTTTCTACCACCAGTGTGCGCTACTGTTGGCAGAAACACGCTTCCGGCGCACTGGTCGCCGGAAGCGGTTTTTCTGTCATCAGTGCGGATAGATGGTTGTTTCTTCTCGGTTAATTTTAATTACGCTCTCAAGCCAATACGAAAGCCAATCACCCACGGTTGTTTTTGTTGGAGATATCACATCGCCCCGAGCCTTATCTGTTTCAAACTCAGACAATGCGCGGCGGGCTTCCGAAATAGTGTCAAATGTTTTTACAGTCTTGTGGCGGATGCCATCGGCACCCACTCCGTGATCAAAATTTACATAGAACTTCTTCCGCACATCATCATAGGAGATATTCGTTCGCGTGAAATTCTAGCCATGTCTACCAACCTCCACCAAAATGTCTACCAAAACTTGAAAAAGCCCCACAACCTCAATAGTTGCAGGGCTTTTATGGTGGAGGTGAGGAGAATCGAACTCCTGTCCGAAAACCCGAGAACCTAAGCGTCTCCGAGCGCAGTCTGCGATTTGACATTCCCTCTGCCGCACGCCCACAGACGGGCTTACGGTTTCAGTAGCTTAATAAAATCCCACCTACGTCAAAGCTTGTTTAGGCTGGTTCCCCGCCTTTAATGACGCCGGGTGGCTGCGCCGCGGGAGGCTCA
>CALGYL010000320.1 GCA_937934775.1 uncultured Clostridia bacterium | reverse complement strand
TTCCATGCCCATCATCTCCCACATGTGGGAGAAGCAGTGCTCAAGGCCCGAGGCGGGGCGGGACATCTGCGCGAACGACATCGCAACGCCCGACATGACCAGCCCTTCGCTGACCGCCTGAATGGCCTCCGGATCGCGGGTCGCGATGGCGTCCGCGTTGTCCATGATCTTCTTCAGCGAAGCGCGCATGAGCCCGGCGATCTCCTCGCAGTAGTACTCTCCGATCACGAGGTTTGCGATGCGCCATTCGCAGACCGACACGTACTTCGCCAGCATATCGCCAAGGCCCGCCCAAAGCATGCGCATAGGCGCCTGGCTCATAATCAGGCTGTCACAGAGAATGCCCGCCGGGCAGGCATTGTACAGGGTGCTCTTGACGCCGTTGACGTGCATGGAGGAAGAGTCGGACGCATAACCGTCCATCGACGGTGCGGTGCCCACCACCACCTGGGGAACGCCAATGGCATGGGCGACCATCTTGCAACAGTCGTTGACGACGCCGGAACCCACCGCCAGCACCCCGTCCGACGCGGGGTCATAGGCCATGATGATAGAACCCACGGAGAATTCGTCCGGCTCCACGTGCTCCGCCGTCAGCACGTACAGCTTGTAGGGGATGCCCGCCTCCTTCAGAAGCGCCTCCACCTGCCCGCCCGCAGCCATGTGAGTGTTTTGATCGCACACGACGAAGGGACGCGTAATCCCGAGCTTTTTCAGCATCTCCGGCAGCGCCTTGACCGCGCCGCGGCCCGCTTCAAACGCCTTCAGCCCGGTGGTATGGTGTTTCCCGCAGCTGGGACAATCGTAGCCTTTGGGATCGAGAAGCTCCTGAAAGCTCATTTCCGACAGATGTTTCATGTACCGCTGTCCCTCTTTGGTTTATTTGCCAATGACCGCCTTGATGCGCCGGACGCCCGCCGAGGACGATTCCTCCTTCAGAATCTTGAAGGACTGCAGGTCTTCGATCGCGTTCGCGTGGGGGCCGCCGCAGATTTCCTTGCTGAACGCGCCCATGGTGTACACCTTGACGCGCTCGCCGTACTTGGACTCAAACAGGCCGATGGCGCCCGCCGCCTTGGCCTCGTCCACGGTCATCTCTTCGCAGATCACCTTGCCGCCGGCCTTGATGTAGGAATTGACCAGCGCTTCCACTTCCCGGACTTCCTCGTCGGTCATCTTGCGGGAGAAAGAGAAGTCAAAGCGAAGCCGCTCGGCGGTGATGTTTGAGCCCTTCTGGGCGACTTCGCCGCCCAGCACCTTGCGCAGCGCCGCGTGCAGTAGGTGCGTTGCGGTATGCAGCTTCGCGGTTTCCTCGGTGGTATCCGCAAGACCGCCCTTGAAGCGCTGCTCCGCGCCCGCGTGGCTCTTCTCCTGATGCTGGCGGAAACGCTCCTCAAAGCCCTCGCTGTCGACGGTCAGGTTCTTTTCCCGGGCCATCTCGGTGGTGATCTCAATCGGGAAGCCGTAGGTATCGTACAGCTTGAACGCGGCGCGGCCGTCGATCTGTCCAAACTGCACACGCAGCCTGGCGGCAAGCTCCGGATAGGCCTTCGCGTCGCCCGCGCGGAGCGCCTCAATGAAGGGCTGGTTCTCCGGCGTGGGGCGCAGGGCGGACGCCAGTGTCTCCGCCGCGGACTGCGCGTCGGGGCCGTTCAGCGCGGCCTCAAAGGCGCTCACCGCGCCCGTCATGCGGCCGATCTCCTGGGTCACCTTGTCGAATTCGCGCATGCCCTGTTTCAGGGTGCGCTGGAAGCGGTCTTCCTCCAAGTCAAACTGCTCCAGAATGTGGGCGCGGTTGCGCGCAAGCTCCGGATACGCGCTGCTGTACTGGCTGACGATGACCTCCGCGATCATCGCGGTCGCGCCGGTGGGCAGCGAGATGTTCATGCCGTGGCGCACCGCGCGGCGGATGAGCCGGCGGAGCACGTAGCCTTGGTCGACGTTGGAGGGCGTGACGCCCCGGTCGTCGCCGATGATGAAGGTGGCGGTTCGCACATGGTCGGCGATGATGCGCATGGAGCGGGTGGTTTCGGGATCGGAGCCGTAGGTCTTGCCGGACAGCTCCCCGATCTTCCCCAGGATGCCGGTGAAGAGATCGGTTTCATAAACGCTCTTCGCGCCGGTCAATACGCCGATGGTGCGCTCCAGGCCCATGCCGGTATCGACGTTCTTCTGCTCAAGCGGCACATAGCTGCCATCCGCCTGCTTGTTGTACTGCATGAACACGTCGTTCCAGATCTCCAGGTACCGCCCGCAGTCGCAGGCGGGGGAGCAGTCCGGGCCGCAGGGTTCTTTGTCGGTGATGATGAACATCTCGGAGTCCGGGCCGCAGGGGCCGGTGGTTCCGGCGGGGCCCCACCAGTTGTTCTTGCGGGGCAGATAGAAAATACGATCGGCGGGAACGCCCTGCGCAAGCCACAGGGAAGCCGCTTCATCGTCCCGCGGAACGCCATCGTCGCCCGAAAAGACGGAAAAGGCCAGCCTTTCCGGGTTCAGGCCCAGCCAATTGGGGCTGGTCAGGAATTCCCAGCTCCAGGCAATGGCTTCTTTTTTAAAATAATCGCCCAGCGACCAGTTGCCCAGCATTTCAAAGAACGTCAGGTGGCTGTTGTCGCCCACGTCCTCGATGTCGCCGGTGCGGATGCACTTCTGCACGTCGGTCAGACGGGTACCCATCGGGTGCTTGGCGCCCAAAAGATACGGCACCAACGGATGCATGCCCGCGGTGGTGAACAAAACAGTCGGGTCGTTTTCCGGAATGACCGACGCCGAGGGGATCACCGCGTGGCCCTTGGATTCAAAGAACTTCAGAAACAGCGAGCGCAGCTCGGAGGAGTGCGTGATGTTCATGCAATATCTTCCTCACCATTAAATTTGCACATTTTATTGTACGCCGGGTAAAAGAAACTGTCAAATTAAGTGTTTTGTTCCGGCTGTGGGAAGCCGGGATCGGCCGGTGGGGGCGACAAGGCCCGGCCGTTCTCCGAACCTCCCGGATAGTTGTTCTCTTTCTTCGCAAAATGTGATAAACTTACAGGAAGGAGATGGTTTTATGCCACTTGAAGAGATGGCCGCATTTTTTGACGCCAGGGCGGACGGGTACGAGACGCACATGATGCAAAACGTATTCGGCTCCGACCGTTTTTACGTGGATACGGTACGGGCGCTGCCGCTGAAACCGGGCCTCAATATCCTGGACCTGGGCTGTGGAACAGGGCTGGAGCTGGATTCGCTGTTTGCCCTGTGCCCGGATGCGCGGGTGACCGGCATCGACCTGTCCCACGGCATGCTGGACGCGCTGGCTACAAAGCACGCGGGGCGCGCGCTTGACCTGATCCAGGGCGACTATTTTTCCGTTCCCTTCCCCGGCCCCTTCGGCGCGGCGGTGTCGGTGGAGACGATGCACCACTTTGAGGCGGATGCCAAGCTCAGGCTCTACCGTAAGATCGCCTCCTCGCTCGCGCCGGGCGGCTGTTATGTGGAGACCGATTTCATCGCGCAGGACGACGCCTTTGAGAAAAGCTGCCTCAACGGGCTTCGCGAAGTGTCGCCGGATAAGCCCGCCGGATACTACCATATCGACATCCCGATGACGCCGGCGCATCAGCTGGAGCTTCTGCGCCAGGCCTTCCAGAGCGCGGAGCTTTTATATCTGGAGGGTTCCACCGCCATCTTCCGGGCAACGGTGTAGAGAATTCCGGGCGGCGCGCGAAAAAAAGGGTCTTGAAACAGTGACTGTTTCAAGGCCCTTTCCATAGACAGAGCTAGTTGAAGTAGTTGTAGACGCGGCGGATGTTGTACTGGTGGGCGGAGTTGGAGTCGCCGCTGCCATGCGTCTTGCTGCCGTAAAAGTGCAGGCAGAACTGGCCGTCAAAGTTATTGGATTTGCTGATCTCCGCGCCGTGCGGCATGCCGTTGATCGCGCCCGCGATGTAATGGCCCCGCGCGATAAAGAGCACCGCGCGGCTGTCCCAAGACCATGTGCCGCCATACATGCGCTTGAGTACCGCCGTATCGGAGGCGTAGGCGGGTTCCACATCCAGATGGTTGTGGCCGCCCACCCGGCGGATGCGCAGGCGCGCGCCGGTGTTGAGGTCGACGATGGTGCCGACCGCCCCGGTCGGGAAGAATTTGGTAACCGTATAATTGGACCAGCGCGTCAGCGTCACCTTGGGGTGGCGGCTGCCGGAGGAAAAGAGCTTGCGGATGGTGGCGGGCGTTGCGACGCCGGACACGGAAAGTCCGGACAGCATCTGGAACTGACGGATGGCCCGGGAGGTGGTGCCGGCGTACCGGCCGCTGACGGAACCGGAGGAAAGAAGGCCGCGTTTTGCGAGTTGCTTTTGGAGCTTCTTGACGGCCGCGCCGCTGCTTCCACCCTTGAGGGTGCGCAGAGAGCTGGAGGAGGACTTGGGCTTGATGCCGCCCTTGCTCAGCGAGGACTTCAGCATGTACCCCTTGACACCGTTCACGGCGACCTTGCACCACTTGCCCTTGGCGGCGTAGACGACGACCGATCGGCCTTTGGACACTTTCAGCGTCTTGGCTTTCTTGGAGAGCTTGCTGTACAGCTTGCAGGTGTTCTTGACTTTATATGTTGAAGCGGCCAGCGCCGCGCTTTGGTACATGAGTCCCGTAAGCGCGGCGACGATCAGAACAATCATCATCCGCCTTGTCCAAGCCTTTGTGCCCAAGCGCACATCCCCCTTTCAGCCTGTCAATTGCCCCCATTATATTTCAAATGTGTTACAATTTCAAGCCTTTAGGAGAATAATTAACACGGCCGGCCGCAAACTTCCGTAAAACCTCTGTCTTATTTACCAGATTTTCCCAGGCAGGTGCCGAAGCGCGTAGAAAAGTGGCAGCCCCAATGCGTATAAGACGCCCAACTGGCCCGCGCCAACCTCAAGCGCCGTCAGCCAGAAGGGCAGGTTGTAGGCATAGGAGAGCAGCGCGCCCACGGCCACGGCGTTAACCAGTACCGGCGGCGCCGCCGCCAATAGCGGCCTCTCCCTGAGCCGCCGGGTCAAAAGCGCGGCGGCCAGCGTCGCAAGCGAGCCAAACACCACATCCAGCGCCGTAACGGCGGGCGACAGGAGGTTCGCGATCGCGCAGCCGACGAAGAGACCCGGCACGGCCGCGGGCGTCAGGATGGGCAAAAGCGTCAGCGCTTCGGAGACGCGAAACTGAAGCGGACCATAGCTGATGGGCGCGAGCAGCAGCGTGACCGCGGCGTACAGCGCGGCAATCACAGCAGCCCGTGCCAAAAACCTGATGTCAGGCTTGGCAGGAATACAAAGGATTTCCTCAAGCAGGTAGTTGAACGCGCGGCAGATGATGCCTTTGATGTCAAATTTCATGGCAATACCCCTTCCAAAATAGATCAGGCCGCCCAAGGGAAGCCCCAGAGCATCAACAAAGCTCGTTCTGCTTCATTCGCTTCCGGCGACCTGTGCGCCGGAAGCGTGTTTCTACC
>CALGYL010000319.1 GCA_937934775.1 uncultured Clostridia bacterium | reverse complement strand
ACGACGGGGCATATCCGCTCAATATCTACAGCGTCACGGCGTGTAAACTATTGCACATCCACCGGAATGCCGTTCTGGAGTTGCTTCGCGGCTACGACTTCGTGATGCGCTACGTCCAGGCGCTGTCGGCGAACTCTCTGGGGATGAACCGGAAAATCGCGATGCTTGCGCAGAAAACGCTGCGGGAGAATCTGCTGGACTACCTGCGGCAGCAGAGTATTCTTCAGGGTTCTTCCGTGATTTGTCTTCCTGTCAGCAAAAAGGAGCTTGCCGATCATTTGGGGGTTCAGCGCCCTTCGCTTTTCCGGGAACTCAAGAAGATGAAGGACGAAGAATTGATCAGCGTATCCAATCGGCATATTCGCATGATTGAAGGCGACCATCCAAGCTGACATGCGCGCCGTCCGGCGCGTTACGCTGGATTGGGTTATTGACATATGCCCGAATCGGCGTATAATGAAGACTGAATAGGGCATATGTCGATAAAAGCACGCGGGCGAAGCGCCTGCAGTGGGGAATTCTGCCTGCCAAAAACATCAATCTGCGGAGAGCGGGTGACAAGCGTGCCAAGGCCCAGAAAATGGCGGAAAGTCTGCTGTCTGCCGGAGCGCAGTCAGTATGGTCCGCTGAACGGAGCGGGGGAATCCGAGCCGGGCATCGTCATGTCGGTGGACGAATACGAGGCGATCCGCCTGATCGACCTTATGAACTTCACGCAGGAGGAATGCGCCGATCAGATGAACATCGCCCGCACGACCGTACAGCGCATCTACGAAGGCGCGCGTCGAAAGATCGCCGAAGCGCTGGTCGACGGTAGGACTCTTACGATTGAGGGCGGCGAATATCAGCTGTGCGAGGGCCTGGAGGACACGTGCCACTGCGGCGGGTGCCCGAGGCATCGGTGCGGCAGGAGAATTTGAAGCCGCTATCCCCTGAAGCACCAATTTATTGAGAAGATGGAGAGGAAACGACATGAGCGACGATTGTACCCATGACTGTGCCTCCTGCGGCGAGAACTGTGCCGACAGGATGGAAGAACCCTTTGATTTCAGCGCAAAGGCCAACGAACTGTCCCATGTGAAGAAGGTCATCGCCGTCGTCAGCGGCAAGGGCGGCGTTGGCAAGAGTCTGGTTACCTCGCTCCTCGCGGTGCTTACCCAGCGCGCGGGCTACAAGGCTGCGATCCTGGACGCGGACATCACCGGTCCGTCCATCCCGAAGGCCTTTGGCCTGACGCAGCGCGCCGAAGGCTGCGAGGCGGGGCTTTTCCCGGTCCGGACGAAGACCGGCATTGAGGTCATGTCCTTGAACCTGCTCTTGGAGAACGACACGGACCCGGTGGTCTGGCGCGGGCCGATCATCGCGGGCACCGTCAAGCAATTCTGGACGGAGGTCATCTGGAGCGATGTGGACTTCATGTTCGTAGACATGCCGCCGGGAACGGGCGACGTGCCGCTGACGGTGTTCCAGTCTCTGCCGGTGGACGGTGTGGTCGTGGTTGCCTCGCCCCAGGAACTCGTGGGCATGATTGTGGAAAAGGCGGTCCGTATGGCGGACATGATGAAGATCCCCGTGCTTGGCCTCGTCGAAAACATGAGCTACATGGTTTGTCCCGATTGCGGGAAAAAGCTGGCGCCCTTCGGCGAGAGCCGGGTGGACACCATCGCCTCCAGCCACGGCATCCCCGCCGTCGCGCGCCTCCCGATCGACCCGAAGCTTGCCGCCGCCTGCGACAAGGGCCTGATCGAGCTGTTTGACGGCGACTGGCTGGACGGCCTGTTTCGTCATCTTGCGAAGACATGTGAAGCCGGGGACTGATGTTCGCACGTTAAATAAAACCATGTGGGGAAGATTGCCATGAAAGTTGTCATACCGGCCAACGAAGATGGGGCGAGCGTCTGACCGTCCTTCGCGCGCGCCGTACTTCAGCGTGACAGACGTTGAAACCGGTGTGACCGAGGTCCTTAAAACGCGGCGGCGGCCAGCGAGAGCGGCGCGAGCGTCCGCGCGGCGCAGGCCGCCTTGGATCTGGCGCGGAAGCGTTCATTGTACCTCGGTTCGGAGAAAACGCGGCGAATGCGCAGAAGGCTGCGGGTGTCCGGCTCTACGGACCGAAGTTTGACGGCGTTCAGGCAACGTGGGCGCGTTCATGGCAGGGTCTCTGAAGCCGCTGACCGCGATCTACCCCGGCTTCCATCTGGGAGGCGGGCATGAAAATCGCGCTTCTCAGCGGGAAGGGCGGCACCGGCAAGACGCTGACAGCCGTCAATCTGGCCTATGTCGCTGGAAAATGCGCCTTCCTGGACTGCGACGCGGAGGAGCTCAACGGGCGCCTGTATCTGAATCCGGCGGGCCTGGAAAGCATGCTTCAGCTGGGCGCTGTCTGCGCGGCGTGCATCAACAAGGCGGACAGATTTCAAATTGGTATTGTTGGAGGGGAACATTATGATAATTGCGGTATCCAGCAGCGGAAAGAATATCTGCGAACACTTCGGACACTGCGAGAACTTCAATCTCTTTGAGGTGAAAGACGGAGTCATCACCTCGGAGCAGTCGGTGCCGAACCCGGGCCACAAACCTGGCTTTCTGCCCAACTTCCTGGCCGACATGGGTGTGACCGTGGTCGTTGCGGGCGGAATGGGCGGCGGTGCGGTCACCATCTTTGAAGAGCGCGGCGTTGAGGTCGTCGCGGGTGCATCCGGGGATGCGCGCGACGCGGTGGAACGCTTCCTGAAGGGCGAACTGAAGTCCACCGGCGCGGTCTGCCACGAACACGAGATGGGAAAACACGGCGGAAAGTGCTGATGCCAATTCTCGGGGAGGCGAAAGGGGTATTGGAATGAAACGGGAAGTAAGCAAGAAAACCTGTCTGCAACCGGCGCCCAAGGTTCTTGTCTCCTGCCGCGGCTGGGACGGCCGCGACAACGCGCTGGCGGTCGCCTACTGCTGCAACTGCAGCTATGATCCGCCGATGGTGATGGTGGGCATCGTGCCCAGCCGCTTCTCGTACCCGATTGTGAAGGAGACCGGTTGCTTCGTGGTGAATCTGGTGCCCAAGGCGTACGCCGACACCTTCTTTGAACTGGGTAAGCGCAGCGGGCGCGACGAGGACAAACTCAAAAATCTCCATGTGAAGACGGCGAACGGCCTGAAAGTCAACGCGCCGCTTTTGACCGACTGCCCGGTGAACATCGAATGCACCGTGGTGGATTCCATCATGACCGGCTCTCATGAGATGTTCGTCGGCAAGATAGAGTATGTGCACGCCGAATCGTCGCTGGCTCAAGAGGATGGAAGCATCGATTTCTCAAAATTGGATCTACTATAGCCGGAAGAACGATCAAATCAGGCCCATGAGTGAGTTCTTATGGGCCTGATGGACCAATTGGCCTACGGCGACCATCCCAATCCCGGCGATTGCCCTTCCGTAGAGTTTGTGCCGGAGGATCGGGAATACCATGCTGAGTAACTGGGCCGGCCGCAGGTGCTTCGAGTAGGGGATGAACCTGTAGTCGCCGGCGAACTCGATACCTGGAAAATCCAGTATGCGCACTCAACCGCAAAAAACGGGTAAGCGAAAAGTCCTTCCAGACGGTCGCGATTCGAAACCTGCTTACTTTGCCGATCGCAAATGCCAACAGAAGAAGCAAGACCATTTTACAACCACCCCGGCGCCCATCCATATCGTTACACGATTATATCTCATATCGTTTCCGTTTGCAGCCGATACTTCGGGGCGCGCCGCGCGCAATTCCCCGCAATTTACCCAATTGAACGTTGAAATCCCGCGGAAAGGGGCGTATCATCGTAGAAAATACGGGAATTTGGAGGCGGCCACAATGTCGGACGGGGAATGGACAATCCGCGTCGCCCGGGAAGAGGACGCGGCGCAACTGCTTGCAATCTACGAACCCTATGTGCGCGGCACGGTCATCACGTTTGAGTACGATGTGCCCAGCGTGGAAGAATTCGCCGGGCGCATCCGCAATACGCTGAGGAAGTACCCCTACCTGGTGGCCGAATCCGGCGGAATGATCGCGGGGTACGCCTACGCGTCGGCGTTCAAGAGCCGCGCGGCCTACGATTGGGCGGTGGAGACCAGCATCTACATCCGAATGGACATCCGGGGAAGGGGCATCGGCGGAAGGCTCTACCGGGCGCTGGAGGAAGAACTGGGCAGGATGAACGTCCTGAATCTCGACGCCTGCATTGCTTATCCCAATCCGGAGAGCGTCGGTTTTCATGAAAAATTCGGATACAGACTCGTCGGCCATTTCAACCAGTGCGGCTACAAGCTTGACCAGTGGCACGACATGGTGTGGATGGAGAAGTTCCTCGGGTCTCACGATGTGCCGCCCAAGGCTGTGGTGCCGTTTTCGCAGTTATCTCAGGCTTCTCAAGACTGGATTTGATCGGAAATATCGTTTGACGACGCGCGTTCCGGCGGTTCCGCCAGGCGCGTTTTTCTTTTTGGGTGAAATCCTATTGAACCCACATAATTTCTACACATTCGGGTGCTACACTTGCGGCACATCAGGAGATGAGAAGGTGATTGATTTGAACGGTGCGATGACCGAGGCGCGCTTGCGGGTTGGGGGGATGACCTGCGCGCACTGTCAGGAAAAGGTCGAGCAGGCGCTTTTGCGTGTTTCCGGCGCTAAAAAGGCCGGGGCAAGCTTTTCAAAAGGAACGGCTTGGGTTCGCTTTGATCCAGCCGTGGCTCAGGAAGCGGATTTCACCCGTGCCATCGAGGCGGCGGGGTACTCCGCCAATGGAAGACCTGTGCGCATGACGTGGGCACGTGCCGCGGCGGTGGTTGTCGCGATTTCGATCGCCCATCTGCTTATTATGAGGATCAGCGGAGGCGCGCTGGCGGGCATTCTGCCGCTGGCGCAGGCGGGCATGGGGTACGGCATGCTGTTTGTGATCGGTTTGATTACGTCGATTCATTGCGTGGTCATGTGCGGCGGTATCAGCCTTTCGCAGTGCATGGCCGTGGCAGGACGGGAGAAGGCGGCGGGCGAAAAAGACTCGCTACGGCCCAGCCTTCTGTACAATCTGGGCCGGGTCATCTCGTATACGGCCATCGGCGCGCTGGTCGGCGCGGCAGGCTCGGTGATCAGCTTTTCCGGCGCCATGAAGGGCGCGGTGGAGGTGGCGGCGGGCGTGTTCATGGTCATTATGGGGCTTAATATGACGGGGCTTTTCCCGTGGCTGGCCGGCCTGGTGCCCAGAATGCCGCGAAGCATTACGCGGAACTTGAACCAGCGCAAGCGGAATGCGGGTCCAATATACGTGGGTCTTCTAAACGGCCTGATGCCCTGCGGGCCGCTGCAGGCGATGCAGCTGTACGCACTGTCGACCGGGAGCCCGATGGAGGGCGCGCTGTCGATGATGGTGTTCAGCCTGGGCACCGTGCCGCTGATGTTTGCGCTGGGTGCGCTGAGCTCGATGATGAGCCGTAAATTTACCGCCCGGGCCATGGCCGCAGGCGCGGTTCTGGTGGTGGCGCTGGGGCTGACGATGCTGACCGGCGGACTGAATCTGGCGGGCGTCAGGCTCTTTGCGGGCGGCCCGGCGACGTCTGCAAGCGCGGTGATCACCGCGAGCGCGGAGCAGAATGCCGATCAGAGCGCCCGGCCCAAAGGCGTTCAGAAGGTGCGCACCACACTGGAGTCCGGACGATATTCGCCGATCACCGTGACGGCGGGTACGCCGGTGGAATGGACGATCGACGCGCCGGAAGGCTCCATCAACGGCTGCAACAACCGGATGGTGATCCCGGCGTACGGGATCGAGCACGCGTTTACTCTCGGGGAGAATGTGATCAGGTTCACGCCTGACAAGGCGGGCACCTACCCCTACAGCTGCTGGATGGGCATGATCACCAGCACCATCACCGTTACGGAACCTGTTTCAGGGACGGACGGCGTCATCGTCACCACCGCGAAGGGCGCAGCGGGTTCCGCCGCGGATGCCGGGGCGGTGGACAATGGGCTGACCGGTACGGCGGGTTCCTGCTGCGGCCTGGGCTCGGCTTCGGCCAAACAGGCGGGGGATTCCGGAAGCACAAAGGCGTCGGGGTCCTGCTGCGGCGGCGCGATCACCGGGACGCAGGCTCCGGAACCCACACAGACACCCGATTCGCCGCCTTCCTGCTGCGGCTGACGGAACAATCAGAGTTGAGGAGGATTTCCATGCGGAAAAAACTTTATGCGCCGGTGGTTCTTATCGCGGCGCTGCTACTGATACTGACGCTTGCGGGCTGCTCGATCAGCCGGGTTTCGGGTCTGGCCAGGACGGATCAAACGGCTGGTCCGGCCGCGACG
>CALGYL010000318.1 GCA_937934775.1 uncultured Clostridia bacterium | reverse complement strand
CGGCAAGGGAACGAATATCTGCGGCAACATCGAGGAGCAGCTTAGTTCGGCTCATCGTCCGCACCTCCTTCCGGCGTCTCGACGATGGACAATTCCGCTACGCTGTTGCCGGGGATGAGGATCATCATCCGTTCTTTCCGGCCCAGCAGCAGCGTTAGAAGATTCTCGCGAAGCGATACATTACGACATCGCACAACGCCGCCGGTCTGTGGGTTGTTGGAAACACTGATTTTGAGATTGTGTTTCATACCTACCGTCCTTTCCGAAGGGCGGGTGTATTGTTGCCCTTCGATATACGGCCATACAAACGGCCATTTCGGACGGTCTACGCCAGAAGTTTTTCAAGTTTTTTGAGAGCGCGCCCCACGGCTTTCCGAACGGCGGATTCATCAACGCCGTCTTCTCTTGCGATCGCGACATACGTTTTTCGTTCCACAAACACCCGGTTAATAAGCCTCCTCTGCCGCGGCAGTAGCGAAGCGACCGCTGACGGGAGTTTCGCTAACAGCCCATCGTCTTCCAACAGTCGGGCTAACGCCGGGTCTTCGACTGCGAAATCCTCGCCTTCATACACGCAGCCTTCCATGTGGTAATGCCGCCGGGTTTCTTTGTGGTCGTTGTTGTATTCCTGTCGGTCTAGGTCGATGAGGATTTCGCCCCATTCGTCGGAAACCTCGATCTCGATGGTCTCGCTTGCGAACTTATACTGGATTTTCATTTGCTTGGCTCCTTTCATGGGAGCCAGGCGGAGTTACTATATGGAAAGAACCGACCGCGAAACAGAAAAAGCCGGATGACTGCAAAACTCTCGTTTCGTGGTCATCCGGCCATTTGGTAGCTCGCGCCCGGCTCCTTTGCTCGGTATGATTCTATATTCCGTTTTCTGCGTTACGGCGCTTGATCAGTCGCCGCGGCCTTTTCCATCGTCCAAACACGATTCCTTGACACAGGATACTCGCACAAACTTGTGGCAGTTGGGGCATTTCAGTTCCACCTCAACTTGTTCCCGCGGTAAAGGATCTATATCGAATGCCCGTTTCCCGCACATTGGGCACTTCATCTTTTCTTTCATCACAGCACCTCCCATATATCATACATGTTAGCTAACTAGCTTACATTGTTGTTAAAAAAATACAGCGGGCGGTTAACCCGCTGTTGCGTTCTATTTATTAGAGCGTGGCGTCCAGGAATACGGCTAACACACTGTAGTCCATCATGTCGTCCTTCGGTATGAAGCCCAAATCTTTCAGCCGATAGGTAGCCGCTTCGGAGGAAACGTCAAAGGTTTCCGTAACGGCACACACCATTGCGGCACGACGAAACGGATCGCGGCGTTCACTTTGAAACCCCTCTACGAGTCGTTCGACAGCCGATCTGGGCATAAGGATGGCGGATGAAAGCCGATTAGCGTGCCACTCCATCCAATCGTGGTCATCCCAGTCTCGCAGCATCTTTTTGCCCGTACTGCCGCAGTCCGTCCTGCATTGAATCATAGGCGCTGTACCCGTGTCGAATAAGGTCAACTGATCGGGATTATACCCAAAGAAGCCCGAATGGAAAATATCGTGTCCGGCTTCATGCCCAAGCGTAAAGCGATAGCGATGCTGCTGGCTCTCTTCAAGCAGCCGATTATCAATGATGATTGTTCGCGCCTTCGCGCTGATATATTCCGCACGTCCCGTACCGGGGTCAAAGATCGGCACTTTATTTGTATCGTTAAACACGGTCATACCTAGGTATATCCCGTTATTTGACAGATACTGGTAATCGGGTGTTATGCCGAGATAGTTCTCGACAAAGGATTCGATGTCAACCGGCGCCGGATGCGACAGCACCTCCGGGCAGAAAGTCTTAACATACTGCTCGCCGATACCGTCGATCTCCTCTTTACTAAGGATCGGTACACCGTTGCTCTTCACTTTGAATGAGGGAGTGTACATATTTCGACAATTACCCCTTCCGCTTTCTAAGTTCCTCGATAAACTCGTTCCACTCCTTCTCACCCGCGTCAAGGTCACGCGCCGTTCTGAGCGCCGCGGCAACATAGTCGCGTTCCATGATGTAGTCGGGAAGGTCGGGAGCGATTGAGTTTCGCTTTTTGCCGGCCAAGTCGAGCATCATCGCGTTTTCTGATTCCGTCAGATTGAGGGTCTGTGCGATCAGATGCAGCTTGTCGATTTCGGGAGGATTACGACGATCTTTTTCAACGTCGCTCCAGAAGGGAGCTGAGAAACCGATCGTGTCCGCGAATTTACGAAGCGTAATCTGCTTCTCTTCACGCTTCTCCTGGACAAACTCCCCGAAGTTTTGATAATGCTTATACATTTTTTTGCACACCTTTTCTCAAATAATTCATGCTAATACAATCGTGTAGGTCTTACATAATCAGGTTACTCCTCACTTGGAAACTGATTTGTTCGCATTTATGCATGTTAGCTAATCTGCGTACACTATTATATCAACAGCAAATGTGTCTGTCAACCACTACTTGAGAAAGGTTTTAGCGGTACATCAGTCCCGGCATTTTTACTGTATCCCGCCCATCGTCGGGCATCTTCAAATCACCCAACAGGACAGCGTTTGTAATTGCTCGTTTGCCAAATCTGCCGCGTATCTCCTCGATGGCGTCCTGCAGCCGTTCCAGTTTGTCCCGCTGAGCGTGGTCGACAAACAAGGTGAGCTGCTCAGGTTGGTTCTTTGGTACAAGCTCAATAGCGCGAACCGTAACCGCACGGACTTTCGTTCCCCATCGGTAATGCTCCTTAAAAGCTTGGAACGCCATTGCGGCGATCTCTGATGGAAGCTGCGTCTTAAACGGCAGCTTGCATTGGAACTGGGAGTAGGATAAGTTATTTCCCCGGACAAAGACCTGTACGGTTCGCGCCGCCAGTTCGTGAATACGCAGTTTGTGGCCGATATCCTGCGACAGCTCCAGAATGACCTTCCATACTTCCTCTTCATTCAATAGATCGGAAACGCATGTGATACCGTGACCGATTGATTTCACGGGGGACACAAAACCTTGCTGCATGACCCGCGACTGGTCGGTACCGTTGGCAAATGTCCACAAAGCTACCCCATTCACGCCCAACAACCCTTTGAGGAACGCCGGGTCGAGAGCAGCCAATTCGCCGATCGTGGTAACGCCATATGAAGCCAGTTTTCGAGTGGTAGCGGGACCGACATATATCATGTCGCTTGCGGGAAGCGGCCACACTTTCTCTTTGAAATTCGACTTCGTGATCTCCGTGATAGCATCCGGCTTCTTCATGTCGGAGCCCAGTTTCGCAAAGATTTTGTTGTATGAAACGCCGATGCTAACGGTCAATCCGAGCTCTTCGCGAGTTGCGCTACGGATATCCTCCGCAATCTTCATTGCGTCGCCGCATATGATTTTGCTGTCCGACACATCAAGCCAGCACTCATCCATTCCGAACGGCTCTATCAAATCCGTGTACCGCTGGTAGATC
>CALGYL010000317.1 GCA_937934775.1 uncultured Clostridia bacterium | reverse complement strand
CGAGCTGGCCGATACGGGGTATCTTCCGGCCTCCACCTTCAAGATCGCCATCAGCCTCATGGCCCTGGGGACCGGCGTGGTCTCGGGGCCGGACGAGCTCTTCTCCTGGGACGGCAAGGACAGGGGCTACGGCCCGTGGAACCGGGACCAGACCCTGCGCTCGGCCGTCGAGCATTCCTGCGTCTGGGTCTTTCAGGAGATCGCCCGGCGCAAGAACGACTGGGCTGTGCTGCTGGCGGAGCGCAGACGGCTTCCGGAGAATGAGCTTACCATCACGCAGATGATCGGGATCCTTGGAGAGTGCCTGCCGGAGGACACGATCATTGCCAGCTCCTCCGGGAACACCCAGGCGCAGCTGTTTCAGGAATACTGCTTTAAAAAGCCCGGCACCTGCCTGACCACCGGCGGCTTTTCCACGATGGGCTGGGCGCTTCCGGCCGCGCTGGGCGCAAAGCTCGCCTGCCCCGACAGGCCCGTCGTGGCCTTGATGGGCGACGGCGATTTCATGATGACCATGCAGGAACTGTCCACCATGGTGCAGTATAACCTGCCGGTGGTGGTGGTGCTTGCAAACAACTGCGGCTGGCACGCAATCAAGGACCTGCAGCGGGATGCGTTCGGAGAAGCCTGCACCTTCGGCAACGACTGGCTGGACGGCAAAGGCAACCTGTATTCGCCCGACTTCGCCGGCGTCGCGCGGGCGTTCGGCGTCCCCGCCTGGCATGTGGAGCGGCAGAACGAACTCCGCGACGCGGTGACCGAGGCGTTGGCCAGCGGCGGTCCGGCGATGGTGGTGGCGGATGTGAGCCGCACGCCCCCCTATACCGGCGGCGAGTCCTTCGGCTGGTGGGATGTGCCGGTGCCCGGCTATCTGGAACCGCAGCGCGCCCGATACGAGGCCGGAAAGGCCCAGGAACGATGGTCGCTTTGAGGAGGGCTTCATGAACGCGGCATATGATGATGTCCGCCGGTTGGCGGCGGACATTCGGATTCAGACGATTCGCCAGATGCAGGCTTTCGGGGCGGGGCACATCGGCGGCTGTATGTCCGTCGCGGACGCGCTGGCCGCGCTGTACGGGCGCGTTCTGCGAATACGGTCCGAAGCGCCGGATTGGGAGGACCGCGACCGGCTGGTCGTGAGCAAGGGCCACACGGGGCCCGCGCTCTACGCGGCGCTGGCGCTGCGCGGGTTCTTCCCGATGGAGTGGCTGTCCACGCTCAACCGGGGCGGCACGCGCCTGCCCAGCCATTGCGACCGGCTCAAGACCCCCGGCGTCGACGCCAGCACCGGTTCGCTGGGCCAGGGTATTTCCCTGGCCTGCGGGTTCGCGCTGGGCAACCGCCTTGCGGGCCGGGACCGGATGACCTACGCGATCGTGGGGGACGGCGAACTGCAGGAAGGGCAGGTCTGGGAAGCCGTGCAATTTTCCGCGCACCGGGCCCTTGACCGGCTGGTGATTTTGGTGGACAATAATGGAGCGCAGCTGGACGGGCGCGTGGAGGCCATCAACCGCCCCTTCGACCTTGCGCGGAAATTTGAAAGTTTCGGCTGTGCGGCGCGCGAGGTGACCGGCTGGGACGTCGAGCAGATTTCAGAGGCGCTCATCCAGATTCGGGACCGCCGCGTCCCCTGCGACCGGCCGCAGGTTGTGATCCTGAATACCCGAAAGGGCATCGGCTGCCTGTTCGCCGAGCGCGCCGCGCTCAACCATCACATGAACGTATCCCGGGAAGACGCCGACGAGGCGGTGGCGGAAATCGAGCGGCGGCTGGCCGCGGGGCTGACGCCGGGAGGTGAGCGCGCATGACGATGCTTCGAAAGGAACGCGCAATCGACAGCGTAGCCATGCGGGACGCCTACTGCGAAACGCTGATCGCGCTGGCCGATCAGGATCCGCGCATTCTGGCGGTGGAGGCCGATGTGATGGCCTCGATGGGCACCGTCGCCTTCGCCAAACGCTTCCCCGACCGGTCGATCAACTGCGGCATTCAGGAGGCCAACGCGGTGGGTGTGGCGGCGGCGCTTTCCATAATGGGGTTCGTTCCGTTCTTTCACACCTTCGGCATCTTCGCTACCCGGCGCGTCTTTGACCAGGTGTTCCTATCCTGCGGCTATCAGGACGCCAACGTGAAAATCACCGGCGGCGACGCGGGCGTGACGGCCGCGGCCAACGGCGGCACCCATATGCCGCTGGAGGATATGGGGTTGATGCGGCTGGTGCCCGGCATGACTGTGATCGAGCCTGCGGACGCCGTGGCGGTGCGCGCGCTGGTGCCGCAGATCGCCCGGATGCGGGGCAACGTTTACATGCGCTGCTGCCGCCGCCAAGTGATCCGCATATACGAGGATGGTGCGCCGATGGAGCTGGGCAGGGCCAACCTTTTGCGGGACGGGAACGATGTGACCCTCGTCGCCTGCGGCATTCTGGTGCACGAGGCGCTGACGGCGGCGGAGGCGCTCGAAAAGGAAGGCATCCATGCCCGGGTGGTGGACCACTTCACGATAAAACCCCTGGACGAAGCGATGATTCTTCGGTGCGCGCGGGAGACCGGCGCCTTGGTGGCGTGCGAAAATCACAACGCCACCGGCGGCCTGGGCAGCGCCGTCTGCGACCTTTTGGCAAGGGAAGCCCCAGTCCCGGTTGAGAAGATCGGCGTGTTTGAACGCTTCGGCGAGGTGGGGGATGTGCCCTACCTGATGGCAAAGTTCGGCCTGATCGCGGAGGATATCGCGCGGGCCGCGCGGCGGGCCGTCCAACGGAAGAGGGAGGCCAAGCCATGAAAATCGCGGTGATGAACGAGGTCTCCGCCTCGAAGCGGAACCGGGACATTCTGGACGCGCTGGAAGGCGTGAACTGCGAGGTCCTGAACCTGGGCATGAGCGATCCGGACCAGAGTCCGCAGCTCACCTACCTCAACACCGGGCTGATGGCGGCGCTGGCGCTGGATACCGGCATCGCGGATTTTGTGATCGGCGGCTGCGGTACAGGACAGGGTTTTTTGAATTCGGTTCTTCAATATCCGAGGGTGGTGTGCGGGCTGATCCAGGAACCGCTGGACGCGTGGCTGTTCGCCCGCATCAACGCGGGCAACTGCGTCTCGCTGGCGCTCAACAAGGGCTACGGCTGGGCGGCGGACCTGAACCTGAAGCTGATCTTCCGGGAGCTGTTTCCGGCGGAAAAAGAGGGCGGCTATCCTCCCGAGCGCGTTCTGAGCCAGTCCGCGAGCCGAGAAAAGCTTCGGACGATCTCCATCGCCGCGCACAGGCCGATGGCGGATATCCTGAACGCGCTGGACCCTGGGTTTGTTCGGGAAACGGTGTCCTTCGGCCCCTTCTACGCGGCGCTGACGGATGCTTCGCCCAGCGCGCTTCGGAACAGACTTCTGGCATTTTGAGAAAACGGAGGATGCATACCGCATGAAAAAATACCGCGTGGCCATCATCGGAACCGGCGTCATGGCGCCCGCGTGGATGGACTACCCGCTCACCCGGGACGATGTGGAGTTCGTGGCCCTGGTGGACCCGGTCTCTGAGCGCGCCGAGGCGTTTAAGGCCCGCTTTCACCTGGACGCGAAGGTCTATCCGGACCTGGCGCCCGCACTCAAGGAGAGCGGCGCCAACCTGATCTTCAACGTCACCCCGCCGGAGGCGCACCATGCCGTGACCATCGGCGCGTTGCGCGCGGGCTGCGACGTGTTCAGCGAGAAGCCGCTGGCCGACACGCTGGAGCATTCGTTGGAGATGATCCGGGTGTCCCAGGAGACCGGAAAGGCCTTCTTTGTGATGCAGAACAGGCGGTTTTTAAAGCCTACGGTGGAATTCAAAAGCCTGATCGAATCGGGTGCCATCGGCAAGGTGGGCCTGGTGGTGAACGAGTTCTACATGAATCCGGGGCAGGGCAGCTTCCGGGATCAGGTGCTGAACCACGCGCTGCTCACCGATATGGCCATCCACCAGTTCGACATGATGCGCTACATGTACTCTGCAGACCCCGTGCGCGTGTATTGTGAGGACTTC
>CALGYL010000316.1 GCA_937934775.1 uncultured Clostridia bacterium | reverse complement strand
CCTCCGGCCACTGGGAGACCTACCGGCAGAACATGTACACCACGAAGATCGACGAGACTGACTTCGCGCTCAAGCCCATGAACTGCCCAGGCGGCATCCTGACGTACAAGCGCCGCATCTGGAGCTACAAGGACCTGCCCAACCGCTCGGGCGAACTGGGTCTGGTGCATCGGCACGAGCTGTCTGGCGCGCTGCATGGGCTGATGCGGGTCCGCTGCTTCACGCAGGACGACGCCCACATCTTCATGACGCCCGATCAGATCCGGGATGAGATCATCGGCGTCTACAGGCTGATTGACGGCGTGTACTCCACCTTCGGTTTCAAGTATCATGTGGAACTGTCCACCCGACCGGAGAATTCCATCGGCACCGACGAGATGTGGGCGCGCGCGACGGACGGCCTGCAGGGCGCGCTGGACGAGCTGGGCGTCAAGTACACCATCAACGAGGGCGACGGCGCGTTCTACGGCCCGAAGATCGACTTCCACCTGGAGGATTCTATCGGCCGCACCTGGCAGTGCGGCACGATCCAGCTGGATATGAACCTGCCCGAGCGGTTTGACCTGAGCTATGTCGGCCCGGACGGCCAGAAGCACCGTCCGGTCATGATCCACCGCGTGGCGTTCGGTTCGATCGAGCGGTTTATCGGCATCCTGACGGAGCACTTCGCCGGCGCGTTTCCGCTGTGGCTGTCGCCGGTGCAGGCGCGCATCCTCACGATCACGGACCGCGCGGACGAAGCCGCCAAAGCGCTTGAGGGGAAGCTCAAGGCCGCGGGCATCCGCGCCGAGTGCGACCTTCGCAACGAAAAGATCGGCTTCAAAATCCGTGAAGCGCAGAAGGAAAAGATCCCCTACATGCTGGTCATCGGCGACAAGGAAGCCGAAACCGGCGAGTCGGCGGTCCGCTCCCGCAAGGATGGCGAGCTGGGCACGATGAACGCCGAAGCGCTGATTGCAAAGCTCACCGAGGAAATCCGCACCAAAGCCCTGTAATCAAACCAGACCGTCCGCGTGTCCTGCGCGGGCGGTTTTCTGTACGTTGGGCGCGGCTTGCGAAATACCGACAAGCGGCGGCGCGGCAAACCGTGTTACAATGACTTTGTTGGGAGGGAACGCACTTGGACTACCGGGCGCACATCCAGCGCAGCATCGACTACATCGAGTCGAACCTGGGGGAACGGCTCACCGTGGAAGACCTCGCCGCGCGGGAGGGCTTCTCCGCCTGCCACTACTACCGGGTGTTCGCCGCCTACATCGGCATGCCGGTGATGAGCTACGTGCGCAAGCGACGGCTTGAACACGCAGCGTCGAGGCTCGCGCAGGGCGGGCGTGTGCTGGACATTGCGCTTGCGTACGGGTTTGAGAGCCACGCCGGCTTCACCCACGCGTTCCAGAAGGCCTACGGCGCGTCGCCGGAGCGATACCGCCTGCACGCGTCGCCGCGCCCTCCCCGCCCGGTCAGCCTCGTCGCCCACCTGAACCACCATCTGACAGGAGGAATCGTCATGGAACCCAAAATCGTCGCGCGCCCGGCCTTCAAGGTGGCCGGCTATGTCCGTCGCGCCACCTCGGTCAACGGCGAAAACACCAAGGCCATCCCTGCTTTCTGGCAGGAGTATATGAAGAACCACTGCGAGAGCCTGCACAAGGCGCTGACGCCCGTCAGCCACGCGGAGTACGGCCTGTGCATGGAGATGGACATGGAGACCGGCGAGTTCAACTACGTGATCGGCCTGGAAGTGCCGGACGACGCCCCGATTCCCGATGGGCTGCACACCGCCACCGTTCCCGCGGCCACCTACGCCATCTTCACCACCCCGCCGTCGGACGGCCCCGGCTTTGTCAGCGCCATCCAGAATACCTGGGCGTACATTTATGACCAGTGGTTCCCCGAGTCCGGCTACGAGTACGCGCCCAACTGCGCCGATTATGAACTCTACGACGAGCGCTGCCTGGGCGAGGCGAACAAGCAGATCGACATCGCTATCCCAGTCGTCCGGCGCTGACGCATCCTGAGAGAATTTCGTTTCGCGTCATTCCATAAAAATGAGGCCCTGCCGAACGCTTCATACCAAGGAAAAATATTAATTACTCCAAAGAACCGAGAGATTTTCGATGTGAGGCTAGGAACCGAAGCGAGGCGTAGCAACGCTACGTTGAGCGAAGAGTGACAACGCCTCACACGAAAAGATCCGGCTCGACGAGTAATTAACGTTTTGGATTGGTATCAACGCTCGACCGGGCCTCGTTTTTGCGGAGAAGTATTGTCCATCACAATAACAGCCCGTACTTTTTGATGTACCACTTTTTAACCAGCGTGACCAGCGCCATGTACGCAGCCACCACCCCGATCAGGTAGAGGAAGTAGACGCCCGGCAGCGGCGCAAGACCGATCTTGACACCCAGAAGCGTGTAGGGCAGAATCGAAACCACCGCGATGCCGCCAAAGCTGATCAGTGTCAGCGGCGCGGATGCGCGGCTCTTGATGAAGGGGGTAAGCGGCGTCCTCAGCATGTGGATGACCAGCGTCTGCGTCCACATGGACTCCACAAACCAGCCCGTCTGGAACACCGACACATACAGCGCCTTCATGGCGGGGTCCGCCAGCTGCTGGTACATCTGGCCGCCGCAGACGGCGGGACAGACGACAAAGTAGAGCGCAAGATACGTCACGATGTCAAACACCGAGCTGGTGGGCCCCAGCGAGAACATGAAATTGGTGATCGACAGCGCCTCCCACTTCTTGGGGGTCTTGAAGAACTCCGGGTCCACATTGTCCCAGGGCAGCGACGTGCAGCTGAGATCGTAGATCAGGTTCAGGAGGATCAGGTGCAGCGCGGCCATCGGCAAAAAGGGCAGAAACGCGCTTGCCGCCAGAACCGACAGCATGTTGCCGAAATTGGAACTGGCGGTCATTTTGATGTACTTGATCATGTTGGCGTAGGTCTTGCGCCCTTCCAGAATGCCGGACTCCAGCACCATCAGGTCCTTTTCCAGCAGGATGACGCTGGCGGATTCCTTGGCGATGTCCACCGCCGTGTCCACCGAGATGCCCACGTCAGAATCCTTCATGGCGGCGGCATCGTTGATGCCGTCGCCCATGTAGCCCACCGCATGGCCCTTCTGCCGGAGTGAGCGCACCACGCGCGCCTTCTGCGCGGGCGACAGTTTGGCAAACACCGTGGTCTTTTCGGCCAGATTGCCGAGCTCCTCGTCGGTCAGCGGGTCAATCTCCGGCCCCAGCACCAGCTTCTCCGCGTTCAGGCCCACCTGCGCGCAGATGCTGCGAGTGACGGCGTCGTTATCGCCGGTCAACACCTTGACCTGAACGCCGTAGCTCTCCAGGGCCTTGATGGCGGCGGCGGCCGTCTCCTTGGGCGGATCCAGGAAGGCCAGATAGCCCATCAGCACCATGTCTTTTTCGTCTTCCACCGAAAACGTGCCGACGGGCGAGTGATCGGTCTTGTAAGCCACGGCGATCACGCGCATGCCGCGGGCGTTGAGCGAATCCACGCTTTCGTTGATGACCTTGCGCATCGCCTCATCCAGCGGCTTGATCTCGCCGTCGTATTCGACGGAGGCGCAGGCCTTGAGCATCTCCTCCACCGCGCCCTTGGTGATCATCTGCGTACGGCCGTCCTGCCGCTCCACCACCACGCTCATGCGGCGGCGGTCAAAGTCAAAGGGGATTTCGTCCACCTTGCGGTAGGCCTGCTCCAGGTCGTTCAGCTCTTCACGGGCGTCCTGCTCCTCGCGGGTCCGGTCCATGATGGCCACATCCAGCAGGTTTTTCAGGCCCGTCTGGTAGAAGCTGTTCAGAAACGCGTAGCGCAGCACCCGAACATCCTCGTTGCCATGAATGTCCAGGTGATACTCCAGCACCACCTTGTCCTGGGTCAGCGTGCCCGTTTTGTCGGTGCAAAGGATGTCCATAGAGCCCAGGTTTTGAATAGAGTTCAGGTTTTTAATGATGACCTTTTCCCGGGACATGGTCATCGCGCCCTTGGCCAGGCAGGTGGTGACGATCATCGGCAGCATCTGCGGCGTCAGGCCCACCGCGATGGAAACCGCGAACAGAAGCGCCTCCAGCCAACCGCCCTTGGTCAATCCGTTCAACACGAACACGGTGGGCGCCATGACCATCATAAACCGGATCAGCACCCAACTGACCGAATCGAGGCCCTTGTCGAAGGCGGTCTTAGGCGGCTTGCCGTTCAGATCCTTGGCCAACTGTCCCAGCACCGTATCCTTGCCGGTGGCCACCACCACACCCGTGGCGCTGCCGCTGATTACGTTGCCGCCCAGAAACGCCAGGTTGCCGCCATCGGTCAGCGAGCCGGTCAGTATCATGGGCCGGGCGCTCTTCTCCACCGGCTCACTTTCGCCGGTCAGCGCCGACTGGCTGATGAACAGGTCCTTCGCAAGGCAGATGCGCATGTCCGCGGGAATCAGGTCACCCGCCGCCAGGTGTACAATGTCACCCACCACCACCTGGTCCAGCGGTATCTCCAACCTGCCCTGCTCCCCCCGCTCCACGCAGGTGGTGGTGTGGATCATTTCGGAAAGCGCCTGGGCGGCGTTGCCGCTCTTGGTCTCCTGGACAAAGCGAAGCAGGCCCGAAAACACGACCATCACCGCGATGATGATCATCGTCGTCGGATCCTTCTTGCCGGGTTCCGCAAAGATGACGTCGGTAAAGGTGGAAACCAGCGCCAGCGCCAGAAGAATCGCGGTAAAGGGGCTTACGAACGCTTCGAACAGCCGCCGGGCCGCCGACACCTGACGCTCACGCTTGACGGCGTTGTCGCCATAGCGCTCCCGAGCCCGCTCGACTTCTTCCTCGGTCAGGCCGCGCTGACGCGTACCCAGATAGGCGTATACATCCTCGGGCGTACGGGCGGCGGTTTCCCGCAACCGCTCCTGCGCTTCCTGAATGCCGGGGGATTTGGGCGCGAGCGCGCCGGGTATCGGTTTTTTGAAAATGGTCTTCATGGCCTGCACCTCCTGAAACACGTGTTTTCGGGACTTGATGCAAGGCGGCGGAACCATTCAGCGCGCCGGAGGGAAGCAGGCACAACCCGCCTCCCGGCGCGAAGAAACGCCGCTGCGTTGCGGTAGAGTCGGTCGACTGCCGTCTGGACCGGGTTGCATCCTGTCTCACCTCTCTTTTAGGGTTGGCATTGGGGTTCGCTTTCATCAATCAATAAAAAACGCCGCTCGGCATTCCGGGCGGCGGGATGGGACAATGCGCACGCAAGGCCAAACACGGCCAATCACCGCTTGGACTTCCCTTGCGCTCAGGGCAATGCCCGGCGCATACCGCCGCACTTCGAGGACCTTCTATGGCACCGGTCAAGCCCGCTCACTCCCTTTCAAATAAAAAACCGCCGACACGAACGCGGCGGGAGAGACTCCTCATCCATCGTTCGAGTTTTGGCTTCGCAGGGCGATGAAATTGCATTATCCTATGCCTTGAATTCGACATAGACTGTTCGACCAACTCACCGTGTCTCCACAGCTTCGCGGCAGCAATCCGTATCCCTGTGGTAGCCTCACCTACCGATTCCTAGCGTCAGTATAGGCCCGTGCGCGCGCCTTGTCAACCCTCTGGAATGTAAACAATTGCATGCTTTCCGGCGGAAGCAGCTGCATATTTATGCAAAGAAAAGCCGGACTTCCGCGTACGGCGAAAGCCCGGCTCGCTAAGGAGGATTTCTACAAAAATCAGTAATTCTCTTCCTTCAGCTGGAAGAACGACTGCGGATGCAGGCAAACCGGGCAGACCTGCGGGGCGGAGGGGCCGACGGCGATGTGGCCGCAATTGCGGCACTGCCACAGGCACATGCCGTCGCGGGTGAACACCAAACCACCCTCGACGTTCTCGCACAGCTTCAGATACCGCGCCTCGTGCTCCTTCTCGACCTTGGCGACCGCCTCAAACTGCGCGGCGATGTCGTCGAAGCCCTCCTCGCGGGCAACCTTGGCGAATCCCGCGTACATATCGGTCCACTCGTAGTGCTCGCCGGCGGCAGCATCTTTGAGGTTGGTTACGGTATCGGCGACCGCGCCGCCATGCAGGTGTTTGTACCACAGCTTGGCGTGCTCTTTTTCGTTCTCAGCCGTCTCCAGAAAAATCGCCGCGATCTGTTCAAATCCATCCTTTTTCGCGCGAGATGCGTAGTACGTATACTTGTTGCGCGCCATTGACTCTCCGGCAAACGCAGCGTTCAGGTTGGCTTCGGTGCGGGAACCTTTCAATTCTTTCATTGCAATCGTTCCTCCCGTCATTTTTGTTCAGAATCACCTAAATCTATTGTTACCCTGCGGGACATCCGCTCAAACAGAAACCGCCGCGCCTTTTTCCGCCATCGTTGACGGTTTCTTTTCCATATGTTAAAATAAAACAAAGAAAAGGAGGTGCGCCATGCAGACAGTTCAAACCTTTGACCGGAGCCTGAGCGCGCTGATGAAAAAGCATCGCATCACCATTTCCGACTTGACGCGCCGCCTGCGCATTAAGAGCAATACCACCCTCTCCCGCGTATTGCACGCTGAGTGTTCGACGCAGGCCGCGGAAACCTTTTATCAGCAGCTTGTAAACGCAATTCCCACGGTGTTTGACGCGGCGGAACTGCGGGAACTGGAGCGCGCGCTGGAAGTCACCCGCATTGGCTTGCCCGCCTATTGCGCCAATCAGGAAATGTGGCAGCTGCTGGAAAACGAGACGCCGCCCTCTACGCCCTTCCCCATTGAAAGCTATGGCAACGGGCGCTTTACCACCACCACGCAGTTGCGCGCGTTCTACAAAACCGTAAAAAACGCCACCCTCCACATCATCTCCAGCCTGACCTATCCGCTCTTCTCCGAGATGCGGGACCTGATTGTCGAACTCGCGCCGGCGCGGAACATTCAGGTGCATCATTATTTCTCGCTGGACGGGGATGACAGCCAGATCATCCACGCTATCCGCATGGCGCTGCCCGCGCTGAACCTGCCGGACTATTACGGCTACAAGATGAACCGCCCCGCCACGCTGGACAAGGAATTCCTTTCTCAAAGCCATGCGGTCGCGCAATTTGAACGCGCGGACGGGTCTTTCGGCACCCATGTGATCGTGTTCGTCGCCAACCGTTGCCTGCTCTACGAAAACGATGAAAAAAACGGGATTTACGACATGATGGTCCGGCGCATCCAAGAGCAGGGCCGCTGGTACGCGCCAATCAAGGAAGAGAACGCGGCGGAGCGCCAAGCGGACGTATTGCTGTCCGCCAAGCGCATCTACCTGCAGGAAAAGGACCGCTCAATTTACTGCATCAAGCCGGACATTCCGCTTTCCGCCTTCCCGTATGAGATGATCGGGGAGCTGCTGTCGGACAATAGCAGCCGGACCGCCATGTCCGGCGCGATGGTGGCGGAACTCAAATGGATCCATATGCAGCGCAACCGCAACATCTTTGAAAAGAAGTCGCCTTCCCACTACATTCTGCAGCGCAGCGGTTTGCGCCGCTTCGCGGAGACTGGCATCATGCACAGCCAGCCGCCCGGTCTCCGGTCGCAGACTATCCCTGAGCGCATCACGACACTCAGCGAATGTCTGCGCCGCTCACAGGATACGTCCTTTTTTAACCTCCATTTGGGAAAAGGCCGGTTGGAAGCGTGCGACCGGGTCGAGATTCTGTGCCTGGACCAGCTGGGCGTACAGTTCTTCAATCTGGGGCAGAGGCACCCCATTGGCACCGTGATCAGCCTGAGCGAATTTACGCGCCTGTTCCAGAACTTCTATACCGAGGAACTGCTGACCAAATATGTTGAGAGCGATCAGGCCTGCTACGCGTTTCTCCAAACGCTGATTGATGAATTGAAGGCAAGGCAGTGAGGGGCCCCGCGGGCTTTTCACACGGAGGCCCTGCCTTCCCGCATTCGCTTCCGGCGACCAGTGCGCCGGGAGCGGTGTTTCTACCGGAAGAAGCGTACACTGGTGGCAGAAACAACACCATATATTAAGTACGCATGAAATTCCGCAGGATTTCATGCGCATGCGGTTTTCCCCTTGTGCATCAAAGAACCTGTTAAGGTTTTGATGTTCAGAGAGCGCCGGGCTTTCGGCCCGACGCTCTCTGAATAAACCCATTACTTGGTATCGCTGCTGTCTTTGGTCAGCCTCAGGCGCACCATCGCGCGGGCCAGCATGGAGCGGGTCATCGCATATTCCTGCATGCTCTGCTTCTGGCGCATGATCTCCTCGGCTTCTTCCTTCTCGTGCTCCGCACGGTTGACATCGATTTCCTCGGGCCACTCGGCGGTCTGCAGCACCATGTACACGCCGTCCGGCAGTACGGACGCGTATCCGCTGGAGGCGGCAAACCAGCGCCAGCCTCCATCCTGCTGAACGCGGGTGATGCCTTCCCTGAGCGCCACCAGTGCGGGCGAGTGCCCGGGCTGCACGCCCAGCTCGCCATCCTGCGCCTGGAGTACCACCATTTCGATCTCGTCGTCGAAGAAGGCGCGCTCCGGCGTTACCACCGAAAGACGAAACATCAAACCGTCACGCCTCCTCCTGTTCCTGAGCGTCCTTGATCAGCTTGGCCGCCTTCTCCTTGACCTCATCCAATGTGCCTACCATGTAGAACGCGGCTTCGGGCAGGTCATCCACCTCGCCGTCGACGATGGCTTTAAAAGAGGCCACGGTGTCTGCGATCTTTACGTAGCGGCCGGGGATGCCGCTGAATACCTCGGCGACAAACATCGGCTGCGAAAGGAAACGCTGAATGCGGCGTGCGCGCAGCACGGTCTTCTTGTCCTCTTCCGTCAACTCGTCCATGCCCAGAATGGCGATGATGTCCTGCAACTCGCGGTAACGCTGCAGCGCCGCCAGCACCCGGAGGGCCACCTGGTAATGTTCCTCGCCCACGACATCGGGTGTCAGGATGCGGGAAGAGGAATCCAGCGGACTGACCGCGGGATAGATGCCCAACTCCGACACCTGGCGGGACAAAACCGTGGTCGCGTCCAAGTGGGAGAAGATCGCGGCCGGAGCAGGGTCGGTCAAGTCGTCGGCGGGCACGTAAACGGCCTGAACGGACGTAATGGAACCCTCGTCCGTGGAGGTAATGCGCTCCTCCAGCGCGCCGATCTCGGTGGCCAGCGTCGGCTGGTAGCCGACCGCCGACGGAATGCGGCCCAGAAGCGCCGAAACCTCGCTGCCCGCCTGAATGTAGCGGAAGATGTTGTCGATGAACAGAAGCACATCCTGCTTCTCATTGTCACGGAAGTGCTCGGCCAGCGTCAGGCCCGTCATCGCGACACGCATGCGCGCTCCCGGCGGCTCGTTCATCTGGCCGAAGACCATGGCCGTCTTGTCGATGACGCCGGAGTGTTTCATTTCAATGATCAGGTCGTTGCCCTCGCGGGAGCGTTCGCCGACGCCGGTGAACACGGAGAATCCGCCGTGCTCGGTCGCGATGTTGTGAATCATCTCCAGAATCAGAACGGTCTTGCCGACGCCAGCGCCGCCGAACAGGCCGATCTTGCCGCCCTTGGCGTACGGCGCGAGAAGGTCGATGACCTTGATGCCCGTTTCGAACATTTGCGCGGCGGGCTGCTGTTTATCAAACGCGGGCGCCTGGCGGTGGATGGGCAGAAGTTCGTCCGTCTCCACCGGAGGCTTCCCGTCGATGGGGTTGCCCAGCACATCCAGCGCGCGGCCAAGCGTCTGCCGCCCGACCGGAACCCGGATGGGCGAGCCGGTGTTTTCCACCGTCAGCCCGCGGGACAGGCCCTCGGTTGCCTCCAGCGCGATGCACCGCACCACATCGTTGCGGTGCTGCATGACCTCGATGGCCACTTTACGCTTGCCGCTGAGCACGTAGAGCAGCGTATGGATCGGCGGAAACGCGCCTTGATCAAACTGCACGTCCAAAACCGGCCCGATGATGCGCACCACGGTTCCGCTTGTCATTCCTGTTCCTCCCCTGTTGTGCCGGCCATGATCTCGGTGATTTCCTGCGTGATCGCGTCCTGCCGCACATGGTTGAGCTGAAGTCTGAGTTTTTCCAGCATTTCGCCGGCATTGCGCGTGGCGTTGTCCATGGCGGTCATGCGCGCGCGGTTCTCGCTGGCGTAGGACTGCGCCAGCGCCGAATACACCAGCCCCATCAGGTAGTCGTGGGCCATCGCCTCGGCCACGTCGCCGGGCGACGGATAGAATTCAAAGCCGGCGACCTTCGCGTGGATGGGTTCGGTATCCGCAAAGTCCACCGGGAGCAGCGGAAGAAGCCTCAGAACCGTCGGCTGCAGGACACCGCCGCTTCCCAGCATGGTGTAGATTACATAGACCTCGTCCACCTTTTCGGACAGAAACATCTCAATCAGCTGCGCGGTGATCCTGCGAGCGTTTCGCAATGTCGGGTTCTGGATGACATGTTGATAATGCACGTCAGGTTCCATGCCGCGCCGGGTGAAAAAGTCTGTGCCGATGTGGCCGATGGTGTACAGCTTGACGACGGAATGGCTGCTGTTGCGGATTATGTCATATGCAAGTTTGAGCACCTGCTGGTTGTATCCTCCGCACAGCCCCTTGTCCGCCGCGATCACAAGATACGCCGCCCGTTTGCCGCGTTCCCGAAAGAAGCGGTTGTTGATCGTACCGCCCGCCGTGTCCAGGATGAAGCGAATGCTGGCACGCACCTGGCTAAAAAACGCCAGGTTCTGGTCGTGCATGGACATGGCCCGCTTCATCTTGGCCGATGCGATCAGGTACATGGCTCTGGTGATCTTGGCGGTGTCGTCAATCACCTTGATGTGGTGGCGGATCTCGGAAACGTTGTTCATTGGGCCGCTCCCGCCTGGGCCAGCCATTCCTTGACCGCCCTGGCCATGCTCTTGGTAAATGTATCGCTGATGACATTTTTCTCATTCAGCGCCTTGACGCCCTCGGGGTCCCGCGCGTCCATGTAATTCGGGAACTCGCGCTTGAACTTCTTTACGCGCTCCAGCGATGTGTCATGCGGCAGAAGGCCCTGGGTGGCGGCATAGAGCAGTTCGATCTGTGAGGTGGCGGGAATCGGCTCGCCGTCCTTCTGGCGCAGAAGCTCCGTCAGGATCGCGCCATAACGCAGCGTGTCCCGCGTGGACATGTCCATATCGGAGGAGAACTGCGCGAACACCTGCAGCTCGCGGTACTGGGCCAGTTCCAGGCGGAGCCTGCCCGCAACGGTGCGCATCGCCTTGCGCTGCGCTGCGCCGCCGACGCGGCTGACCGAAAGGCCACCGGAAACCGCCGGGCGGATGTTGGAGCGGAACAGGTCGGTGTCCAGGAATATCTGGCCGTCGGTGATAGAGATGACATTGGTCGGGATGTAGGCCGAGATGTCACCCGCCTGGGTTTCGACGATGGGCAGCGCGGTCATGGAACCGCCGCCCATCTCATCCGACAGACTGGCCGCGCGCTCCAGAAGCCTGGAGTGCAGGTAGAAAACATCGCCCGGATAGGCTTCGCGTCCCGGCGGCCTGCGCAGCAGCAGCGACATTGCCCGGTAGGCGACGGCGTGCTTGGACAGGTCGTCGTAGATGATCAGCGTATCCTTGCCCTGATACATGAAGTGTTCGGCCATTGCGCAGCCCGCGTAGGGCGCGATGTACTGCATCGTCGCCGAATCGCTGGCGGTGGAGCAAATGATCGTGGTATAGTCCAAGGCGCCAGCTGCTCGCAACTGTTCCACGAGCCTCGCAATCGACGATGTCTTTTGACCGATCGCGACGTAGAAGCAGTAGACGCCCTTGCCCTTCTGGTTGATGATGGCGTCCAGCGCGATGGCGGTCTTGCCGGTCTGGCGGTCGCCGATGATCAATTCGCGCTGGCCCCGGCCGATGGGCACAATGGCGTCGATGGCCATCAAACCCGTTTCAAGCGGCCTGTCCACCGGTTTTCTGGCCAGGATAGGGGGCGCGGGCGATTCAATGGGCCGCATATCCTCTGTGGCAATCGGGCCTTCGCCGTCCAGCGGATCGCCGAGCGGGCTGACCACGCGGCCCAGAATGGCGTCGCCGGAGGGTACCGCCAATACGCGGCCGGTTCCGCGGGCTTGCGCACCTTCCGGAATGGACGCTTCGCCGCCCAGAATTACGACGCCCACCGCATCGCGGTCCAGGTTCATTACGATGCCGTTGCCGCCGCCGTCGAACTCAATCAGTTCGCCCAGCACGCAGTCGAGGAGGCCGTTCACCATGGCAACGCCATCGCCCGACGTCATGGTGACGCCTGCGCTCTGGATGTTGACCTTGGTCAGGTCGACGTCCTTCTTCACCTGTATCAGGCGGGATTCAAGTACCCGTCCTATGGTCTTCCACTCAAGCATCGTGGACCGACCCCCGTTTCATCAGCTCACGCTGTACCAGCGCAAGCCTCCCCTTGAGCGAATTGTCCAGCACGCGTCCGGCGATCTCGACGGTTACGCCGGCGAGCAGTGACTTGTCCAGATGCTCCGTCAATTCCACGGGCGCACCCAAAAGCTCCGCCATACGCCCTTCAAGCGCGACCTTTTCCTCGGGCGTCAGCGGAAAAGCAGATTTCACAGCGCCCTCAATCATTCGTCACGGCCTGCCTTTTCAAGAAACTCCTTCAGCAGGCGCTTGTGATCCTCAACGGTGACTTCGCGCTCCAGCACCATCGAGGCGATCTGAACGGACAGCTTTGCGGCGTCCTCATAAAGTTCCTGCTGCGCGTTCTGCTCCATGATGCGCACCTGCGTCTTCGCTTTTTCAGCGATTTGCCTGGCGTCGCTCTGGGCAGCGGAAACCACAGCGTCCGCGCGGGCTTTGCCCTGCGCTTCGCCGGTCTTGATGAGATTGGCAACCTCGCTGGCCGCGCCGCTGAGTTGCTTTTGCCGCTCGTTGAGCAGCTCCGCCGCCTGTTTCTGGTTCTCGGCGGCGTTGTCCAGCTGTCCGGCCACCTTGTCCTCCCTGGTCCTCAGGAATTTCCTGACGGGTTTATACAGGAAGTAATACAACGCGGCCAACAGCATGGCCGTGTTGATCATGTGCAACATGATGGACGTTGGGTTGAACATTCCTTCCAAAACTGCATCCCTCCGTTTCTGGTGCCCTGCGGCCGCTTACACCTTGGCGCCCAGAACGAAGATCAACAGAATCGCGACCAACAGCGCGTAGATCGCGCAGGTCTCCATCAGGATCAGACCGAAGAGCAGCGAGGAGTTGATCTTACCGTAAGCCTCCGGCTGGCGGGCAATCGCCTCGGATGCCTTGCCGGTCGCGATGCCCATGCCGATCGCGGCTCCCGCGCCGCATAACACAGCGATTCCCGCGCCGATAGCGATCAGACCAATAGGTGACATGATGGTTCCTCCCTTTTGTTTACAAGGTTCCCGGAAACTATTCAACTGCCTCGCTGGTGTAGATCAGCGACAGCAGACCGATAACGAACACCTGAATGCCAATTTCAAATACCGTGAAGAACGACGAAAACGCCGCCGGCAGGATCACCGGCACGAGGCCGTAGATCATCTCCATGATGACCGCGCCCACCAGAATATTGGCAAAAAGCCGGATGGCCATCGAGAAGGGGGTGATCAGGTCGGTAAGCACCCGGATGGGAAACACGATGGCGCTGGGATGACACATGGCGACCAGGCGACCTTTTACGCCCCGGTATTTCAAGCCGGTCACGTTGACGGCGAGAAAGCAGGTCAAACCCAGCGCCAGGGCGCAGTTGATGTCGCCGGTGGCGGCGGGCAGGCCGAAGAGTTCAATGATTGAATTGGCGAACACGTAGACCATCAGCGTCAGCGTCACGGGCGCGATGAACGAGGCGGATTCGCCCACGTAGCTCTTCGCCCATTTTTCAAGGCCGCCAACCACCATTTCCAGTACCGTCTGCAGGCCCTTGGGCTTTTCCGAAAAGCGCTTGCGGATGTACAGGTTGGCCAGTACCAATAGCACAATCACCACCGCGATCACGCCCCAGGCGATGACGACGCTCTGCCCCACGTTGATTCCAAACACTTTAAAGGGTTCAGGATAAATGTTCACTTTCACATCCATACGAAAGGCTCATTCTCCTTTGCGCTGCAAGCGCCATTGTACAAATCCGAAACCGATGAACGAAACCGTCGCTCCAATGACAAAACCAACCAGAACTGTGATCGATATGGCCACGGCCGCGAGCATGCCAATCGCCCACAGCGGCAGCTTGATCGCAATCAGCCAGGTTTTCCCTTTTGCAATGATCAGCTCCAGCAGTTTGAACTGAACCCAGCCCAGCGCTGCCCCGACGACCGCCGCACAAACACCATATATAGCATCCATAACGGATATTATACCCCATCGATTCCAACTTACGCAAGCATTGATTCCAAGAAAACAAAGCGTCTGTTTCCGTTAATCTATGTGGATTATCCCGCTCCAGGCCTGGTTTTGCTCCCGCCGGAAGAGAAAACTCGCATTGCACCTTTTCACTACGTGGGAAACGTGATATAATACCCGTATTCATATCGGAGGGGTGCACTTATGAAAATTTCCGCGAAAGGCCGTTATGCGCTCAGGCTGATGGTCGATCTGGCCCAGCATGACAACGGCGAATGGATCGCGCTCAAGGACATTTCGCTCCGGCAGGGGATTTCGGTGAAGTACCTGGAGCAGATTGTCTCCGGACTTAGCAGAGCGGGGCTTCTCCGGTCCAGCCGTGGCGCGGCGGGCGGCTATCAGCTCACCCGGAACGCTTCGCAGTATACCGCAGGCGAAATCATCCGGGCGCTGGAAGGATCGCTGGCGCCGGTAGCCTGCCTGGATCAGGAACCCAACCGCTGTCCCCGGTGCGACATCTGCCCGACCATCAAACTGTGGGAGGGTTTGTACGACGTGGTCAACCAGTACCTGGACTCCTTTACGCTGGCCGACATCGCCGAGGCTGAAATTCCCGCCTACGATTTCTCCATCTAGCTCCGCAAAAACCGGGCTTCCGAAAGGGGTCCGGTTTTTCGTACCCATTTCGCGCCTTGATTGGCGGGCCGAAACCCTCATGAAATTTATATCGTTACATGCGTAAAGAAAGTGAGCGAAAACCATGCAATTGGAATGATTTAACATTTCCTAATGAATTCCCAAAAACCCGGGCTCCCCTGCGGGAGCCCGGGTTCTATTGAACGGAGTTTCCTGCCCTTAGCAGCAGCCGCAACCGCAGGAAGGATGATCCACAGACGCCATGTACTTGATCAGCTCGACGACCTTGTTGGAATAGCCCCACTCGTTGTCGTACCAGGAAACAACCTTGACGAAGTGGTCGGTCAGCGCGATGCCGGCCTTGGCGTCGAAGATAGAGGTGCGGGCGTCGTGGATGAAGTCAGAGGAGACGACTTCGTCCTCAGTGTAGCCCAGGATGCCCTTGAGTTCGCCCTCGGAGGCGGCCTTCATGGCGGCGCAGATATCAGCATACTTGGCAGGCTTGGCCAGGTTGACGGTCAGGTCGACCACGGACACGTCAGCGGTCGGCACGCGGAACGCCATGCCGGTCAGTTTGCCGTTCAGCTCGGGGATGACCTTGCCCACGGCCTTGGCGGCGCCGGTGGAGCTGGGGATGATGTTGAACGCCGCGCCGCGGCCGCCGCGCCAGTCCTTCTGGGACGGGCCGTCAACGGTCTTCTGGGTGGCGGTGGTGGCGTGCACGGTGGTCATCAGGCCATCGGTGATGCCCCACGTATCGTGGAGAACCTTCGCGATGGGCGCCAGGCAGTTGGTGGTGCAGGACGCGTTGGAGACGAAGGTCATGTCGGAAGTGTACTTGTGGTTGTTGACGCCCATGACGAACATCGGGGTGTCATCCTTGGAGGGGGCGGACATGATGACGTGCTTGGCGCCGGCGTCGATGTGGCCCTGCGCCTTGTCCTTGGAGAGGAACAGGCCCGTGGATTCGACCACGTACTCCGCGCCAACCTTGCCCCAGGGCAGCTCGGCGGGGTTCTTGATGGAGAACACCGGGATTTCCTTGCCATTGACGATGATGGAGTTCTCAGTGTAGTCAACAGTGCCGGTGAAGCGGCCGTGCACGGTATCATACTTGAGCATATAAGCCATATAATCAGGGGTGATCAGATCGTTGATGCCGACAAACTCAACGCCCTCGTGCTCGAGGCCGGCGCGGAAAACCAGGCGGCCAATGCGGCCAAAACCGTTAATGCCAACTTTAATCATAAAATCCTTGTCCTCCTCTTATTGTTTCCATCGTATTTTACCCCAATCCCAATCCTTTGACAAGCACAAACCCAGTCAAATTGGAAACGACTATGTTAAAAGTGTCAGACGCTTTGTTATGGATTTGATCGTTTCCGCCGGAATTCCGATGGACTGTAAATACGCCCCCGCGCTTGCATAGGCCCCCAGAAAATGGTCTAGAAACGCCTCCGCATACTCGATTCTGGGCGTGACGATATAGGCGGGGATGTCCGGGTCTTCCGCCAAGAATTTCTTGACCGGCTCACGCATGTAGGCGGCGGTCAGGATGTAATCCGCCAGCAATTCGTCCCGGTTCGCGCCCGCCAGCATCAGAAGGATGGCCGCGACCACGCCGGTCCGGTCCTTGCCCGCGGCGCAGTGAAACAGAAGGCCGCCCTCCGTCTCCGCAATGATGCGGAAGATGCGCGCCATCGGTTCCGCCTGCTGCGTCATCTCAAAATAGGAGATCGCGACGCCCTCCTCGGTGTCGGGCATCATCTGCATACAGGCGCACAGGTCCACATGGTGGTAACGGAAGCCGGGCAGATTGTTCACCGCGCTGGGCCGCCTCTCCACCTCCTCCAAGGTGCGCAGGTCAATGTGAGTGGTGACGCCCAGCTTTCTGAGCGTCTCCACATCCTCGCGCGTCAGGTTGACCGGCGCGTCGCTCCGGAACGTCATGCCCCAGCGGGTGTAGCCGCCCGGCACGGGATACCCGCCCAGATCGCGGGTGTTGTCGGTACCGGTCAGCGGCAGCCGGCGTATCACAGCGTCAGGGCCGCGAGGCCCACCTTCTTGCGCACTTTGGTCATCGTGCGGGCGGCCAGGCGCGCGGCGCGCTCCGCGCTTCCCGTCATGACTTCCGAAAGGTATAGCTTGTCGGAGATGATCTGGTTGTACTTGGCCTGGATGGGCGAAAGGGTCTCCACCACGGCGTCGGCCACCGCGTCCTTGAACGCGCCGTAGCCCTTCCCCTCAAAATCCTTCTCGATCGCTTCGAAGGACTGTCCCGAAAACGTCGAAAGGATGCTCATCAGGTTGGATACGCCGGGCTTGTTTTCCGGATCGAACCGGACGATGCCGTCGCAGTCGGTGACCGCGCGTCGGAGCTTTTTGCGAATCACCTCGGGCGCGTCCAACATGGCGATGTAGGTGTCCTCCGGATCGGACTTGGACATCTTCCGGGTGGGCTCCTGCAGGCTCATCACGCGGCCGCCCACCTTGGGGATGTAGGCTTCCGGCACGGTGAATACGTTGCCGTACACGCCGTTGAAGCGCTCCGCCAGATCTCGGCTCAGCTCCAGGTGCTGCTTCTGATCGGCCCCGATGGGCACAAGGTCCGTTTGATACAGAAGGATATCCGCCGCCATCAGGGCGGGGTAGGTAAAAAGCCCAGCGTTGATGTTGTCGGCGTGCTTTTGCGATTTGTCCTTAAACTGGGTCATTCGGGACAGTTCGCCCATGTACGTATAGCAGTTCAGTACCCAAGCCAGCTCCGCATGGGCCGCCACGTGGGACTGGAAGTAGATCAGGCTCTTCTTGGGATCCAGACCCACCGCAAGATACAGGCTCATCAATTTCAGACACGCCTTGCGAAGCTCCGCCGGGTCCTGCCGGACGGTCAGCGCGTGCATGTCGACGATGGAGTACAGGCAGTCGTATTCATCTTCCAGCAGCTTGAAGTTCCGCAGCGCGCCGATGTAGTTGCCCAGCGTCAGGTTGCCGGTGGGTTGAATGCCGCTGAAAATCACTTTGCGTTTGACAGGTGATCCGGTTTCCATGGTGAAAGCCCCCCAAAGATTTCAAGTCCGGACTTTCATTGTATCATTTCGCCGCCGGAGCGTCAACCGCCGCGCCGGTCTCCTTGGCCTTTTCATCGCCGCTTCCTTTGGCCTTTCCGGTGTTCCCCTTGTCTTTCGCGTCGATGATGGCCATGATCCGGTCGGCAATCAGCCGGTCCGCCCCGGCGCGCAGCGCAAAGTGGGTGGCCAGCCGGTAGAGCGACTGGCTGTCGGAGGGCCAGTCCGCCTTCAATTGCTCAAGCAACTGCGCCTCTTCCAAAAACGCCTCCCGCTGCGCCTCCTGAAACTGATCAAACCGGGCGGCGTCCAGCGGCGCGCCGCCCCGTTCGATCAGCCGCTTAACCGATTCGATGGGCAGCACCCGCTTGAGGTTGCAGGCCATCGTGAGCGACGCCAGCTGCGCCCGGGCGTATTTCTTCCGCTCCGGCCGGGGAACAAACCCCGCCTTCACATAATTGTTGATAATCGACGGCGTGATCAGATTTTCCGCGGGCGAATCCTGAAAAGGTGAAAGCTGCCGCTTCAGGTAGGTGATCACCTGATCCATATACAATTCGAGATCGGGCATCTCCTCCCACCGCGCACCCTGATAGCCCCGCAAAAACTGAATCAGCTCGTCCAAAGACTGGTCCTGCACCGCATGCGCCCCCTTCCACGGGTGCATGATAACATTGGATTTCAAAAACGTCAAGATATCTTGCGATTTCAGGCTTGACATGGTCACGCAGGCGTTCTATAATGGTTTTGAAAACAAGATGCGTGGGGGCGATTGCATGCAGTATACGGGAATTCAGGTTTGGGGCGACTCGGTGCTCAAAGGCGTGGTGTACGATCCCGTCCGCAATCGCTATACGCTTTTAAAGGACAGCGCCATTACCATGCTCTCCAATACCTTCCGGGTGCCGTTTGAAAACCTGTCCAGAATGGGCAGAACCGCGCCGGAAGCCCTGGAAGTGATGAAAACCATGGAGCCGGAGGCTTTCCGGGACAAACTCGTGGTCATCGAATACGGCGGCAACGACTGCGACTTCAACTGGGCTGCGGTGTCGAAAGAACCCGATGCGCCCCATGCGCCCCACACGCCGGTGGAGCAGTTTACAAACGCCTTAAAAGAGATGGCCGACCATGTGCGGAAGATGGGCGGAACGCCGCTGCTATGTACGCTGCCGCCGCTGGACCCCCGGCGGTATCTGAAATGGATTGTGAAGGACGGGCTGGACGAAAAGCGCATCGTCTCCTTCCTGGGCGTGCCGGAGCGCATCTACCGCTGGCAGGAGTACTACTCCTCGCTGGTTCTGAAGGTGGCGTCCGAAGTCAACTGCCTCTGGTTGCCGCTGCGGGAGGCCTTTCTCTCGGCGGTGCGCGCAGAGGATGTTCTGTGCATGGACGGCATCCACCCCAACGACCAGGGCCACAAACTGATCTACGACGCAGCGGTGGCGTTTGAAAAGCAGCATCCCATTCAGGAATAATCAGATTCCGGTCAAGGGCAGATCAAATCCATTGTTGCAAATGACATCGCCCCCGCGTATACTGTTGCGCGGGGGTGTTTTAATGCTAACCATCGGCATATGCGGCGCCAGCGGCAGCGGAAAAACCACGCTGGCCAGGGCGCTGGCCGCGTCCATCGACGGAAAATCGGCGCTGATCAAGCAGGACTGCTACTACCGGGATCACAGCTACCTCCCCTTTGAGGAGCGGACCAAAATCAACTACGACGAGCCGGACGCCTTCGAGCACGACGCGCTGCGGGAGGACATCCGCGCCCTGAAGTTGGGGAAAGCCGTCACCCGGAAGGGCTACGACTATTCGATGCACCGCCGCGCCGATTCGACGGAACTGATCGAGCCCTGCGACGTCCTCATCGTCGAGGGCATTCACGCTTTTTACGACCCGCGCACGCGGGATATGATGGATTTCAAGCTGTTCGTGCACGTCGATCCGGACATCTGCCTTTTACGACGCGTACAGCGGGACATTCTGGAGCGCGGCCGGGACATCAGCGGCATCGCAAGGCAGTACCTGTCCACCGTCAAGCCCATGTACGAGCGCTACATCCGCACCTATATCGAGTTTGCCGATGTGATCGTGGCAGGCGGTGGTTTCAACACCAAGATCGTGGACATCCTGGCCCTCTACATCAACAGCGGACAGCTGCCCGCCACGGAAGTCCCGCCGACCGGGCCGCCAACGGTCTAGCGTCCGCCGCGCATCCAAGCACGGTACGGGAGTCGAACCTTCGCAGCGGAAAGTTCATACGGCGATAAACGTCGCTTCCGGCGCAGCGAGTGATTCGTGTTTGGAATTCGTATTAGACTTTGCTGAGATACATCATCCAGTTGCTGGGTAATATCTTCGCCAGCACCCTGTAAACCTTCATAAGGGGCAGCGCGGTGTACACCGCCCGCCCTTTTTTCGCGGAAATCAGCGACTTCTCCGCCATGAAGTCGGGCTTCACGCGGGGCAGCATGTCAAAGGTCTTGCTTTTGATGCCCGCGATCTCCAGAAATTCGGTATCCATCGGACAGGGACAGGCGGCCAGCACCTTGACGCCCTTCTTTTTCAGTTCAAACCGGATGGACTTGGACAGGGCGGACACATAGGACTTGGTGGCGCAGTAGACCGACATACGGGGCGTCGGCGCGAAAGCCGCGATGGAAGAAACGTTGACCATCACGCTCCCGCGGCTCATGCATTTCAGCGAGATGTTGGCCACGGCAGTCATGGCACGCACGTTGACGTCCACCATGGCGGTCTGGGAGCGCCAGGAGCCGTCGGCAAAGTCGCCCATCCAGCCGATGCCGGCGTTGTTGACGAGCAGCCCGATCTGCACCCTTTGCTCTGCCAGCAGCTTCTGATATTCGTCAAAGCTGGCCGGATCGGTAAGGTCCAGCACAATGCAGCGCACCGTCTTGCCGGTCAACTCCGCCTTCAGCGCCTCCAGGCGTTCCAGGCGGCGGGCGATCAGCCAGTATTCCTGAATGTCCGGGAAAATCTTTGCCGCGGCCAGCGCGTAGGCCCGGCCCAACCCCGAGGAAGCGCCGGTGATGACTGCGATGGGCATAATGCATCCCCCTTTGGCCTTTGAATCTTCCGCGATGAAAATCCTCATAGGTTTTTCGTACGCTTCAGTGCGCCTGGAATCCTTCCCCCAGCGCCTCGCGCACGTCGGTTGCGATCATGAAGGCGCAGGGATCGATCCCGCTGACCAGCGTCCGAAGGCGCAACGTTTCACGCCGGTTGATCACGCACAAAAGTACCGATCGGTCCTCGCCGGTATACATGCCCTTCCCCGTCAGGCTGGTCACGCCGCGGTCCATATTCTTCAGGATGGCGCTTGCGATCTCCTCCGCCTTCCGGGAGATTATAAAGTAGGCTTTGGCCATGTTGGGGCCTTCCAGCACACGGTCCAGAACCCTCGCCATAATGTAGGTGGAAATCAGCGCCAGGAGCGCGCTCTGAACGTCGTAGACGATGCCCGCGGTAATGATGACCAGCGCGTCCACCGAAAACACCAGCGCGCTGACCTTGATCACCTTGAGCTTCCGGTGGATCAGCATGCCCAGCATGTCGCTGCCGCCGGTGGTCGCGTCGCCCAGCATGATCAGGCCAAACCCCGCGCCCGCGACCACGCCGCCGAAGATTGCCGCCAGCAACCTGTCGTGGGTCAGCGCTCCGAAGGGCAGGTAGTCCACCAGCATGGAAAACGCGACGGAAGCCAGGAAGGACCTGAGTCCAAACCGCCAGCCCATCGATCGCATCGAAAACGCAAACAGCGGCACGTTGAGCGCCAGCGCGACAAAGCCGACGTTCCAGCCCAACACCGTATTCAAGATCTGCCCAATACCGGTAAAGCCGCCCGGCGCGACCTCATTGGGGATTAAAAACAGCTGATAGGCCATGGCGCTGAGCATCAGCCCGGCCAGAATCCTGCTCCAGTCCATCAGTTCCGTACGCAGCTGTTTGTTCAAACGTCGCGCTTCCCTTCCCCGTCCGGTTCACCGGCATTATACCACATATCCTGCCAAAACAGAAGCGCTTCCATCCAAGGATAGAGCAGGCGGCCGAAGACTATTCTTCGACCGCCAGGGACACCCGGATTGCCTGATTGACCTTTTCCATCGCTTCCGGCGGCAGCATGCCGATGCGATCCCGCAGTCTGCGCTTGTCGAGGGTGCGCATCTGCTCCGCCAGCACCACCGACGGCCGGGCGAGGCCCGAACCGCTGACCAGCACATGGGTGGGGAGGCGCGCCTTGTCGATCTGGCTTGTCAAGGCCAGCACGACCACCGTGGGGCTGAACCGGTTGCCCACATCGTTCTGCACCACCAGCACCGGCCGCATCCCGCCCTGTTCGGAGCCGACGACCGGATCGAGGTCGGCGGTGTACAGTTCTCCCCGCACAATCATGCTCAGCCCTCCCGCCGCATACTATGCGCGCCGCGGGCGAAGCGCGCGAATTTGACAGGCCGGACCGCATGTTGTAAAATAAACTGAAATAGATGCGTATTATATGGAGGCTATGCCCTTGATCACCATGGCGTTCGCAGGCGATCTGGTCCCCACGCGATCGAATGAACCGCACTTTACGCGGGGCGAAATCGAAGGCGCGTTCGACGCAAAGCTTCTCGCGTGCCTCATGGAGGCCGACGCCCGCGTGATCAACCTGGAAGCGCCGCTGACGGACGGCACGTCGCCCATCCAGAAGGCGGGTCCCGCGCTGTCGGCGCCAATCAAGGCGTCAAAGGGCCTGAAACGCCTCGATCCCGTGCTTTCCCTCGCCAACAACCACATTCTGGATCACGGCCCGGCGGGCCTGAGAAGCACTTTTCAGGCACTCTCGGACGAAGGTCTGCCCTTTTTCGGTGCGGGCGAAAACCTTTACAACGCCGAAAAACCCTATATCTTCGAAAAGGACGGCCTGAAAATCGGCCTGATCGCCTGCGCCGAACGGGAATTTTCCATCGCGGGCGAAGACTCACCCGGCGCGAATCCCTTTGATCCGCTGGAGACGCCGGATCAGATAGTGCGGCTGAAGCAGAAGTGCGATTTCGTGGCGGTGCTCTACCACGGCGGGATCGAGTGCTACCGCTACCCCTCCCCCGGTCTCCGCAAAACGCTTCGCAAACTGGCCGAAAAGGGCGCGGACCTGGTCCTCTGCCAGCACACCCATTGCGTGGGCTGCTTCGAGGAATACATGGGAGCAACCATCGTCTACGGGCAGGGAAATCTGCTGTTCGACCGCAAAAATGACGAATACTGGCGCACGGCGCTGGTCGTGCGCGCAACTTTTTCCGACCGAATCACCGTCCAATACTTGCCGGTTACGCATGAAGGCGGCCGAGCGGCGCTCGCCGATGGCGAGGCGGCGAAGGCGATTCTGGCCGGATTCGAGGAACGATCCCGCGAAATTCTCTCCCCCGGCTTCGTGGAAACCGAATTTGCCAAAAAGGCCACAATTGCGCTGGACGACGGAATGCGCGCGCTCTCCGGAAAGGACAGGCTTCCGGTCAAAGTCGACCGGCGTCTGGGCGGACGGCTGACCCGCCGCGCGTTCACCCGGCGCAGGATGATCGACTCGGTCGATCTGATCGAGTGCGAGGCGCTGCGCGAGCAGCTTCTGGCCGGCCTCAAAGAACGCCTGGGCATCTGATCCGTATGACAAACGCCACAAAGGAGGCGCGGCCTTGAGCTCCGATCTGTACGCACTCATCGCGCTGGCCGCGCGATACTGGTTTGTGGCGCTGATCATTGTGATTTTGTTTCGCGGCTGGCGGATGACCGTGGCAGACAACCGCCGGGCAAAACTTCTGCGCGAGTGGATGGGCCAGACCGGCTGCGTGGGCGAACTGATTGCAAACCCCGGTGCGAAACGGCACGTCAGCTACCCGATCCCCCGGGAAGGCGTGCTGGGCGCCTCCCGGAACGCCGACGTGCGTATCCGCCACAGGGACATGAAACGCGCCCACGCGCACTTTGAACTGCGCGAGGGCGGGCTGCTGATCAAGCCCTTGGGTCGGGCGGAACTGTCTGTAGGCAGCGGATTCACCGGGGGCGCGGTGTTCCTTCAGGATGGCGACGTCATGACCATCGGACGCCTCCAATTGAAGCTGGTACTGTTTGACGCGCCGATCGAAGAGGAGCCGGAGGACGAGTGGTTCGAGGCCGGGTCCTTTGGCGCCCTCCCGGAGGACGAGGATGCCCCGGCGGCGGACGATTGGTTTGACGAGGAGCACGGGTATACGCCGCGCCGGCTTCGGGAAGAAGGCGCGAGGGTTGGCGGAAAGACCGCTTCCCGGCGCGCGGCGAAGAAAACCACCGATCCGCGCGAGGCGCAGGCCCGGAAGCCCGCCGTACTTCGCGCGCAGCAGAACCCCGTCAGCATGGAGGGACAATTCAGCCCACCGCCCGCCGCGTACGCAAAACGCAGAAAAGCCCCCATCGCGGAGCTGCCCTTTGACACGGAACCCGCACCCCGGCACGAGCGCGATCTTCCCGCGGGCAACGAACGCATCCCTGGGAAGCGCGCCGCATCCGGCGCGCAGCGGGGCCCGAACAGAACCCGCGCAAAGCGCGCGGTTTCGGACGACGATTTGTTTGATGAGGATACGATATGGCGAGACCGGTAGAATCGGGCGCGCTGCGCCGGGCGGTGCTGCGCGCGAATACCCACCTGCTGCTGACCGGTGTGATGCTGTTTCAGTTCACCGGCATGCTGCTGCTTGCCATCCGGTCCGATTCCTTCGATCTGCAGGCGCTTCTCTTCGCGGCGGCGCTGCCGCTGACCACCTTCGCGGTGGTCAAGCTCTATTCAAAAATCTGGCCCGTCGACCGCGCGCTTCTGATCCTGACCCTGATGCTGTGCTCCATCAGCCTGGTGACGCTCAAGGACATCGCCCGCTCCTCCATCACCCCGCAAACCCAGGCGGTCTATATGCTGGCAGGTCTTGTTTCCATGGCCATCGGCATAGTCTTCATACGGCACGTGCGCTCCTGGGATAAACTGGCGCTGCCGCTGATGGCGGTCACATTCCTGGCGCTTGCCGCGCCGCTCGTCGTGGGCAGCTGGCAGAACGGCGCGAAGAACTGGCTGAAGTTCGGTTCGGGGGATGCGCTTTCAGTACAGCCGTCGGAGTTTGGCAAGCTGTCGCTGATCTTCATCCTGGCGTCGCAACTGTCCAACCGGCCCCGCTTCCGAAAGTGCCTGCCGTCGCTTCTGTACGCCGCGGCGCTGTGCGGGCTGCTCCTTTTTGAGCGGGATCTGGGCGCGCTGCTGCTCTATTTCCTGACGACGGTCATGATGTTCTACGCCGCAACCTCTAACCTGCCCATCACGCTGGCGGGGTTGGGCATGGGCGTGGGCGGCGCGTTGGGGGCTTACCACCTGTTCCCTTACGTCGCCAAGCGGATTGAGCTGTTCCAGAACCCCTGGAGCGACCCGCTGGCCGCGGGGTACCAGATCATCCAGGCGCTGATCGCCATCGGTTCGGGCGGCATGTTCGGCATGGGACTGGGGCTGGGCTATCCCCGAGACATCCCTTTGTACCACTCCGACTTCATCTTCGCGGCGATCTGCGAGGACTTCGGGCTGGTCTTCGCGCTGGCCATGCTGGGCATCTACGTGTTGATCCTGATGCGGGGCGCATCGGTGGCGATGAACGCGCGCACCAGCTTTCACGCGCTGGTGGCGTTCGGCGTGGTGGCGCTTCTGGCGGCGCAGACCTTTATCATTGTCGGCGGCAACATCAAGCTGATTCCGCTGACCGGTGTCACGCTTCCCTTTGTCAGCGCGGGCGGCAGCTCCATCGTGAGTATGATGGGCGCGATGGGCATGCTGCTCGGGATATCGTCGCTCAACGCGGGCGACGAGGCCGAGGATCTGAGGCGCCTGGAATGGCGGGAGGGCTCGCTATGAAGCGAATGCGGCACGCCATCCGGCTGATTACCGCGCTGCTCGTCGCGGCGTTTCTGGGGCTGGGCGGCTGGCTGGGCTACACGGTGTACTCCCAGGGCGCTCGCTGGACCACCAGCCAGATGAACAGCCGACTGAGCGTGGCTAAGAAGACCAACGCGATGGGCGACATCACCGACCGGAACGGCCTGGTTCTTGCAACCACATCGGAAGACCGGACGCGAAAGTACTCAACCGACACGGACATCCGCCGCGCGGTGTCCCAGACGGTGGGCGATGCGATGGGCATGTCGGGAACGGGCGTGGAAACCTTCCACGCGGGGACGCTTCTGGGCCTGTCCGGCTCGATCATTGACCGCACCTGGCAGGTGCTGTCCGGTTCCCAGGCGAAGGGCGACGACATCCGGCTCACCATCGACGCGGAACTGTGCGCCTACATCTCCCAGCAATTCCCGAGCAAAAAGCAGGGCGCGGTGGTGGTGATGAACTACCGGACCGGCGAAATTCTGGCGATGGTCTCCAAGCCTGACTA
>CALGYL010000315.1 GCA_937934775.1 uncultured Clostridia bacterium | reverse complement strand
CGTTCCTCATCTTGTGCCTTTATTGTACCCCAAGAAAGTTACATGACCGGTTACAGACCTTTTGGAACCCAAATTCAGGCGAAACCCATGCCGGAGGCGGTGTCCTCACGTTCCCGGCGCATATTCGACCCAAAATGGCGTGAAATCCCCCATTATCAAGCGTTTCGTCCACGGTAAGAAGCATTTTCATAGGGATGCAATGAGGAAAAGCGCCTCTCCATCGGCGGAACGAGCGCTCGATTCAACAGCAAATCGTTAACTGTATGTAAATCATGATTCCGAGAGCGGTTTCCCCCGCGCAGATATACGGCGGCTACAGCATAGACCAAGGGTGACATCCTCCGGAAATCGAACGTGCGCTCCTGTAACAATTTCCCAGGGTTTCACGGTTCTCCGGTGCGCCTTTCCGGATGGCGCACTGATGCGCACACGCAAAAAGCGTGGCTCCAGCGCGCGCCGGAGCCACGGTTTGTCAAAAAAGGTGTCTTGAAATTACACTCTTTTCCGGCGGCACGCATGCCGGGGCCGGATATCGATCACGCGCCGCCCAGAAAGCGGATGGTCCGCGGATTCTGGGAGGCAAACAACTGCGCGGGCGCGCCCTGCTCGATGATCTGGCCGTTTTCCATCAGGATCACGCGGTCGGCCACGTCCCGGGCAAAGCTCATCTCATGGGTCACCACGACCATGGTCATGTGCTCCGCGGCCAGATCCCGCATGACGGCGAGGACCTCCTGGGTGAGTTCCGGGTCCAGCGCGGAGGTGGGTTCGTCAAAGCACAGCATCTCCGGCTGCATGGCCAGCGCCCTGGCGATGGCCACGCGCTGCGCCTGTCCGCCGGAAAGCTGGTGCGGATAAGCTTTCGCCTTGCTTTCCAGCCCCACCTTCCTGAGCAGCACCATCGCGCGGTCTTCGGCCTCCCCGCGGGAGAGCTTGAGCACCGCCATCGGCGCATCCGTGAGGTTTCTCAGGACGCTCATGTGGGGGAACAGGTTGAAGGACTGGAACACCATGCCCATCTTGCGGCGGATGGACGCCAGCGTCGTCTCGTCCGCCTCCTTCAGTTTCCCGTTCTCCATCCAGCACATCTTTTCGCCGTCCAGTTCGATTTCGCCGGCGTCGATCCGCTCCAGCCGGTTGACGCACCGGAGGAATGTGGATTTGCCGCTGCCGGAGGGGCCGATCAGCGCCAGCACTTCGCCTTTCTCGACGGTCATTGAAATGCCGTCCAGCACGCCCAGGCCGTCAAAGCTCTTTTTGATGTCGGTTGCCTTCAGCATGCTGCCTCCTAATAGTAGTTCATCTTTCGCTCGACCAGCTTGCACGCCTGCTCGGTCACGCCGTTCAGGATCAGGTAGATGATCATGGCGACGATGTACGGCTCGATGGATGAGGAACTGGACACCTGCTTTTTCGCGATCGACATGACTTCGGCCACCGCCACCGTGGACGCCAGCGCGGTATCCTTGACCAGCGTGATGACCTCGTTGGTCACCGGCAGGATCACGCGCTTGGCCACCTGCGGCAGGACGATCCGGAAGAAAATTTGCATCCGGGAATAGCCCAGCACGAACCCGGCCTCCCGCTGCCCCGGCGGGATCGACTGAATGCCGCCGCGGAAGATCTCCGCAAAATACGCGGCGTAGTTGATCACGAAAGAGAAGATCACCGCCCAAAATCGGTCAATTTTGAAGGGCAGCACCTGCGGCAAAAGAAAGTAGATGAACATGACCTGCAGCATCAGCGGCGTCGAGCGCATGATGTAGATGTAGAACGAGATGCCCCCGGACAGCACGCGGACTCGGGACATGCGCCCCACCGCCACCAGCATGCCCAGCGGAATCGCGAGGAGCAGCGTCAGAAGAAAGATCGACACCGTCGTCCCGACGCCGCTCAGCAGGATGCTGGTCATATTCAGAAGCTTGTCCGGATCGTTGAAGTACTTGATCAGCATTCGACGGCGCCCCTTCGATCAAGCGGGCTGACTGCTGAAGCAGTCAGCCCGCCCGTTCCGTTTTATGGTTTGCGCGCTTTGCGCGCCAGCCCGTAGAGTTCCCCGGCGGCGTGGATCAGTTCGCAGCGATCAGCGAAATGTCGGAGCCAAACCACTTGGTCGAAATCTCCGCCACCTTGCCGTCCTTGGCCATCGCCTTCAGCGTCTCGTTGACCGCGTCCCGGAGGGCAATGTCTTCCTTCCGGAAGCCGATGGCGTAGAAGTCGTCCGCCAGGCTGTCCACGGTGAACAGGCTGCTGTCCCCAAGGTCTTTGAGCTTGTAGTTGGCGACCACCTGGTCGATCAGCACCGCTTCAATGTTGCCATTCTGCAGGTCCATGATCGCGGTCGGGTAGTCTGCGTAGCCCAGCACCTCGCCCAGCGACTTATAATAGTCCGCGAAGTCCGCGCCTTCCAGCAGTTCCTGTGCATAGGAGCCGGACTGCACGCCCACCTTCTTGCCCACGAGATCTTCGCGGCCTTTGATGGCCGGGTCCTTCGCCAGGAACACCATCTTGTTGTTCAGGTAGTCCATGGACAGCGCCATGGCTTCCTGCCGTTCGGGGGTGTCGCTCATGCCGTTCCAGATGCAATCAATGTTGCCGCTGGAGAGCTCCATCTCCTTGGCGTCCCAGCTGATGGGCTGCAGCACCAGTTCCACGCCTAGGCGCGCGCAGACTTCTTTGGCCAGGTCGATGTCAAAGCCCACGATCTCGTTGTTCTCGTCCCGGTAGCCCATCGGCTCGAAGCTGTCGTCCAAACCCAGGATAAACTTGCCCTTTTCCTGGATCTTCTTGAGCGAATCGTCCTCCGCCAGGGCCGGAACCGCCATCATCATGACCAGCATGGCCGCCAGCAGCACCGCGAGCAATCTCTTCATCGTTATCCCTCCGCGCTTTACTTTGCTAACGTGATAAAATATACCATAGTCGCGGCGGCGTGTCAAGCGCGGGGTGTGTTAAGAAATGCACAACCGCCTTGCAAAAGGAAAGCGCCTCCGCTCTTCTTGCGGAGACGCGACCGTGTCTGTTCATACCATTTCCCTTGTGGGGTTTCCAAGGGCCTCAGGCCCTTTGGCGGGTGGTCGGGAGGGCGGAGCCCTCCGGCGTCTCCCATCTCCCAATCGTTATGTCCGTATCACGGTTCCCGTTCGGCCCTCGACGCCGTCCAGCGCCTTTTCCAGCAGCGTAATCAGCGCATAGCGGCCGGGTTTGCTGGCCGCGAAGGCCATGGCGGCCTGAACCTTGGGCAGCATGGAGCCGGGCGCGAAATGACCCTGCTTCACATATTCGGCGGCCTCGTCAACGGACAGTTCGCTCAGCCACTTCTCATCGGGCTTTTTGAAGTTGATGGCCACCTTCTCGACGGCGGTCAGGATAATCAGGCAGTCGGCGTCGATCATCTCGGCCAGCTTCTCGCTGGCAAAGTCCTTGTCGATGACGGCGGGTACGCCCTTCAGGTGCAGTCCCTCCGCGATGACCGGGATGCCGCCGCCGCCCGCGGCGACGACCACCTGGCCCGCGTTCATCAGGTCCTTGACGGTCTCGATCTCGACGATCTCCACCGGCCTTGGCGACGCGACCACGCGCCGGTAGCCGCGGCCCGCGTCCTCCCGGACAACCCAGCCCTTCGCGGCCACCATTTCATCCGCCTCTTCTCTGGTCATGAAGTGGCCGATGGGCTTGGTGGGGTTCTGAAACGCCGGATCCTCCGGATCGACGCGCACCTGCGTCAGAACCGTCGATACCGGCTTGTGTATGCCGCGGAAGAGAAGCTCTTCCCGCAGCGCGTTCTGCAGGTCGTACCCGATGTAGCCCTGGCTCATCGCGACGCATACGGAAAGCGGAATGCGGGGGATGTCGTGCAGCCGGGCGTACTCGCCCATGGCTTCCTGGATCATGCCCACCTGCGGACCGTTGCCGTGGGACAGAACCACCTCGTGGCCGTTCTCGATCAGTTCCGCGATGGCCTTCGCCGTCTTTTTAACGGCGGCCATCTGCTCCGGCAGGTTGTTGCCCAAGGCGTTTCCGCCCAGCGCAATGACGATTTTCTTGCCCATACGCCCTCCTCGGCGTCGCCCTCATTGGCGTATTGATGGACGAAAAGGGAGGCGGGGGTTATCCCGGGACTCCGCCCCGGACCCCGTCAGGGGGAATGACTCCCCCTGGACCCCCCGCGAAAGGATAGAAATGATGCCGAAGCCCGCCGTGCTTTATCGGGGGAGCGGGAGCCGAAGCCCCCGCTTTCGCCGGAACGGTAGAACCGTTCCGGCGGATCAAAGCTGCCGGAGGTCGACATGCGCGGCAGAAGGCTGCTGCCGGTTCTTGCGCAGGCCCGACCGCAAGCTATAGGCTTGCAGGGCCTGCGCCGTTATCCTTCAAACGAAAGATGCGCAGCAGATTTCGTTTGCCTACTCCTCGAAAGTGCGCGGGTAGCCCTGCGCCTCCAGCGCTTCCAGCGTGGCGACCGGGTCCTTCATCTTGGCCAGGAAGATCATGGCGGCGATGATGTAGGGTTTAAAGGAAGCTTCCTTGTAGAGCGGCGTGCGGTAGCGGTCAAACACGCTGGCTGCGACCTCGCCTTCCTTGCAGCTGACGCCGGAGATGTCCGCCGGCAGGCAGTGCAGGTAGAGCGCCTTGCCTTCCTTGGTCTTGGCCATCAGCTCCTCGGTGCACTCCCAGTCCTTGTGGGTGGCGTTCTGGGCAAGCAGTTCCTTTTCGAGGGCCTTGATGCCGTCGAAGTCGTTCTTGCCGTAGAGATCGGTGCGCTTTTCCATGGCGGCGAAGGGCGCCCAGCTCTTCGGGTACACGATGTCCGCGCCCTGGAAGGCCTCGGCCATGGAGTTGACGCGGGTGAAGGTGCCGCCGGACTGCTGCGCGTTCTTGAGGGCGACCTGCTCGACCTCGGGCATGATCTCATACCCTTCGGGATGGGCCAGCACGACGTCCATGCCAAAGCGGCTCATCAGGCCCACGACGCCCTGGGGCACAGACAGGGGTTTTCCGTAGCTGGGCGAGTAGGCCCAGGTCATGGCGATCTTCTTGCCCTTCAGGTTCTCGACGCCGCCGAAGTGGTGGATCAGGTGCAGCATGTCAGCCATCGCCTGGGTGGGGTGGTCGATGTCGCACTGCAGGTTGACCAGCGTGGGCTTCTGCTCCAGTACGCCGTCCTTGTGGCCCTGGGTGACCGCGTCCACGACCTCGTGCATGTAGCGGTTGCCCTTGCCGATGTACATGTCGTCCCGGATGCCAATGACGTCCGCCATAAAGGAGATCATATTCGCCGTCTCGCGCACGGTTTCGCCATGAGCGACCTGGCTTTTGCCCTCGTCAAAATCCTGTACTTCCAGGCCCAAGAGGTTGCAGGCGGAGGCGAAGGAGAAGCGGGTGCGGGTGGAGTTGTCGCGGAAGACCGAGATGCCCAGTCCGCTGTCAAAGACGCGGGTGGAAATGTTGCGGCTCCTGAGGTCGCGCAGCGCGTCGGCCACGGCGAACACGCTCAGAAGCTCGTCCTTGGTCTTTTCCCAGGTCAGAAAGAAATCGCCTTCGAACATGCCGGAATGATTCAGTTTCTTCAGGGTTTCAACGGGGTTCTTCATAAGCCTCGCTCCTTATCCATTTCGTGATTCTTTATTGGATTATCCCGGGGCTCGGGGGCCGAAGCCCCCGATTGATTTACGGCAACCGGAGGGCGGCATGCGCGGCCGCAGGCTGCCTGCCGCTTCGCGCGCGGGCCTGCCTGTGATTCGAAGAATCACAAGGGCCGCGCCTCCTTTAAAAAGCGCGAAGCAACTTTGTAGGACTACCTACAGTAAATCGCGGGCAGCGCCGCGTACACCGCCGCGCACTTCACCAGGTCGGCCTTCCAGGTCTTTTCGTTGGGGGCGTGGGCTTC
>CALGYL010000314.1 GCA_937934775.1 uncultured Clostridia bacterium | reverse complement strand
AAACGGACGATGGTCGGTTTGTTGTGATCGCTCGACGGGCCCGGCCGGATGAAGAGCCCTGAACCTGGGTTTTAACGAAGAAGCTCGATGGGCAGGCGACGTGACGGAGGCAGAACAGGCGTTTTTGTGTTCACCGTTGCCTGCCTTTTGCGTGTACTCCCGAAAGGTTGATCCATTTCTTAAGAAATAGTTGAGAAGAGAAATTTAAAAAAATTTACATTCACAAAAAATGCGGATATGAACCTGTTACTGCCGATATAAATACTGTATGTGCGTGATAAATGCATTTGAACAATCTCGACCACCCGATGACCGTGCAAATTGCCGGATTCGGTCGAATTTATGGAAGGTAAACCGCATGATTGGGCCGGGTATCCCGTCAAATTCGGGGGCGTGGCCGGCAAACCCGACAAAGAGGAACACGGCTTGCCATATATTAGAAGGAATGATATACTAAAAGCCGTGAGAAGCAAAAGCGGCAGAGGCAAGGACGGGCATGACCTTTCATGAGAACAGCACGACAAGTTGCATACATTGTCGAACCAAGCAAAAATGAAACAGGCGAATAAGCCTTGCTTGTCCGCCTGTTTTGGTTTTTTTCACGACGCCCAGCGATGTTTCCGGGTGGAAAATCGCGGTTGCCCGCGTAAATTGTGCGGTACTGCTATGTCATGGAATGCCAGAAACCGGTGTTTCATTCATGAAGCAAAGGTTTAAGACACTTCAAACAGCCTTGGCATGTGGAGAATCTTCTGGGTTTACCCCGAATATCACCAAATTACGCCCTGAAGCAGGAAAATATCACCATCCGCGCAACCTTGAGATCGTACACTGGTAACAAAGGGCCTTAAGCGCCTAACGGGAGGATCACTGATGTTTACGAAAGCGCAAAGACAGGCACGAAGGATTCTGGCTCTGACGATGGTGTTTCTGATGCTCTTCGGTCAGGCGGACATGAAGCCATACACGGGGCTTTTTGCGCTGGCCGAAGAAACGGATCAGCAGACGACTGAGTCTCCCGCCGGAACGACGGGCCAGAGCTTGATCGTGACTTCAAAAGAAAGTCCGCAGTCCGATCCGTCAGATGCGCCGAGTGCCGAACCTTCGGATGCGCCGAGTGCCGAACCTTCGGATGCGCCGAGTGCCGAACCTTCGGATGCGCCGAGCGCTGCTCCTTCGGCCGAGCCGAGCGCCGAACCTTCGGATGCGCCGAGCGCTGCTCCTTCGGCCGAGCCGAGCGCGGAGCCCTCGACTGAGCCGAGTGCGGAACCTTCCGTCGAGCCAAGCGCCGAACCCTCGACGGAACCGAGCGCGGAGCCTTCCGAACTCCCGGATGAACCGCTTATGTCCGCGCCGATGGCGCTGTTCCAGTCGATGGATGCGGATGTGTTCACCAATGGCAGCGATGCCGCTTTGGATGCGAGTAGCCGCAACCAGGACATGGACATCCCGTATTTTTACGTTTCTGCGAGCGTGAATCCAGACAGCGTCGCAACGGGAGGCGCCTTTACGTATTCTATCCAGGTTTCCGTGCAGGGAAGCCCCAGCTACCTTCAGGACAATCAGACCATCCCCGCGTACAGCCAGTACAAGGACGTTGCCCTCGAGATCGAAGTGCCCGATGGGATTGATCTCTGTCAGGGTTCTACACTCCTGGTGCCCGTAAACGGCAAGGTCACCCTGAACAGCTTTCCTGATCTTGATCTGGGCGCGAAGACCTCCCTCACGCTGACCGGAAAGATGACCGGCAACGGGTCTGTTCCAGACGGCACCGCATTTTCTGAGTTGGTGATTCGAGCCACCTCCAGCGTAGACACAACGGATGCCAACAACAACCCGGCATCGGTCGGCTTCACCTATCTTCTTAGCAGCGACAATGACCGAAACAATACCGGCATTTCAAACGAGGCGGATGAAGACTGGACACTGGCCAAGACGAAAAAATCCGATACCCCGGTAATCTCGACCGTGGATGGCGCAAAGTACGCAACCTTCACATACAACATCGAGATTGGCATGATGACCGCAGGCGGCGCGTTTATTACCGACCCGACCCAGTACGACAGGTTCGGCGCGCTCAACTTCAGCGCGTTCAACCTTACCGATACGCTGCCGACCTTTAATAACGCGGCGGGCCAGGAGGTCAAGCCCTCCTCTTCGTCGATCACGCTCATCAACCCGTCAAACGCCACCGGGACCTCCTCGGACAGCGGCGCGGCGAACGATACCGGTCTTTCCGTCACCGGCTACAATCAGGCTGCGCTTACAGGCCTGCACGCGGGCACGGACCCGGTTGTTACCCTCACGCCCAGCTACTCCAAGTATGAGGTGAAGGTCGCCTACCCGCTCAGCGACCTGACGCTGCCTTATGACTCGCCGCTGGAGAACCAGGCGGGTGTCTTCCGGCTGACCAACAACGCCAGCCTGAGCTACCGTTTTGAGGGCAAGACCGCGGACGAAGCACCGCTGACGGGTTCTGCGTCCATTGATCATCAGGAGACGACCGCCGGCGGAAACCTCAAGATCCAGAAGAAGATCAGCTTCCTGCAGAATTCCCAGGCAACGCAGGATTATAACGCATACTGGTCCTCCGTTTTCCCGGGACCGGCGGTGTTTGGCGTGACACCCGCCTCCAACTGGAGCGGCGGCGACACCGGCGCCCCGATCGAAAATGACGCCAGTCATGTGACCGACTACTCCCTTACGAAAAACGAGGACGCGCAAAACCTGACGCTGGGCCCGGGCGATTACTGGGTGTTTGAGAAGACGGCGCCCACGAATACAACGATGGCATCCACGGCGCAGTCGCTCACGGTAGCGAGCGACGGGACCTATACCCTCACCTTCACGAACTCCACCCAAAAGGGACTTCTGAAATTACGGAAGGTGCGCGAGGGCAGCACCACGGTTCTCAGCAGCGCCAAGTTTGAACTCTGGAAGGACTATGGTTTGGCCGGCGCGACGAAGGTCGCCGACGGCGAATCCGACACCAACGGCTATGTGTATATGCTGGTCGAGCCCGGCGCCTATACGCTGATCGAGACACAGGTTCCGGTGGGCGGCTATCTCCCGATCGCAAGCCGGCAGGTGGAGATCGTGAACGCGCAAACGCTGGACCTGGGGGACGTGGAAGACCCGACTTCCGAGGCCAGCCTGACCGTCTCCAAGTACGTGGTTCCCACCGCAACCAATTATGCCGCGGGCGACAAGATCCTGGTCGACGGAAATACCGCCAACGCGCCGGTCGGCGTCAACGCCTCTGACTTCTCCTTCACACTGAGCTGGCCGAATCTCAGTGACCCCGCCAATCCGCACACCATCACCAAGACGGTCGCGTCCAATGGTATGGCGGTTTTCGACGACCTGGACCGGGTAGACGCCAACAGCCAGTGGATCCAGTATACGCTGACCGAGACGACCACGGACTCCGAGTCCTACACGGTCTCGGCGCCGATCGAGAACGTCAACTTTGCCACGTCCGCAAACAGAACCTACGACGTCTACAACACGCTGAAAAGCAGGCTCAAGCTCTCCAAGCAGAGCAAATCGCTGGATGCGAGCGGCAACGTGACCTACGCGGCGCAGACGGGGGCTACCTTCAAAGTCTATACCTACGACGGCTCCGCTTATACCCAGGTTGGTTCCGCGCTGACCGACGCGGGGAGTGGCAATTATACCAGCGGCTCTCTGCCCATCCGGGACGCGGCCGGGGCGCTGATTGATTACTACATCGTGGAGAATCCCGGAACGGGCTACACCGTCGACTTCCCGGGCGATCTGAACATCTCGCTGGACGGAGGCACAACCACCGTGCCGGCCTGGAAGGTCAACCTGTCCTATGCCAAGATGACGGACCTGACAAGCCAGAAGATCACCAACATTCTGGATAAAGGCAAGATCGTCTTCACCAAGACCAATACCAGCGGGGCCACCAAACTCGGCGGCGCCGTCTACAAGGTGTATTATTACACGAACAACGATCCGGTGAACGGCGTCAAGACCTACCTGAAGGACACATCGAACAACGTCAAGACCTATACCACCGCAACCAGCGGCGGAACCCTGGGTACGTTCACCGTCTCGCCGGTGGACGTGGGCGTCACCTACTATTTTGAAGAGAGCACACCCCCGACCAATTACCTGGCCAATGCTTCGGCGGACCCCACGGCCACCGTAACGGTCGCCCTTAGCTCTGTGACGGCTACCGAGACGAACGCCAAGAAGCCGGAACTGCAGCTAAAAAAGAAGCTGATCAGCGTCACGGACGGCGCGGTCAGCTATCCGTCGGGAATTGTGTTCACCGCATACACAAAGGACGGCGGAGGTAATTTTGTCCCGGTTGCCAACCCTGCGGTTTCGCTGACAAGTACCGGCGCCAATACGTTCGTCTCCGGTTATCTGCCGGGTCCGGGGACCTATTACCTGAAAGAAGCTTTTCCCAACAATGGCATTATCAAGCCGTTTGTGGAGACGGGCATGTACCCGGTGGGGAGTGACGCTACGCCGGGGTATTTTCAGAGTGGCTCCAACTACTTCTACGGGCCGATCACCATCACGGCCAACGACAGCCAGACGCAGCTTACGCTGGACAACTATAAAAACTCTTCCGACCTCACCCTTGTCAAGCAGAACGCCAAGACGGGCGCCGCTGTGACGGACAAGGTCACTTCGTTTACCGTGAAGGTGAAGTACGAATCCGGGGACTCGATCCCCAACATAACCGGCTTCACGCTCGACGCCGCGACCCGGACCTATACGCGCGTTGTGAGCACGCCTGGCACAGGCGCATCCGGCGGTACCGTTTCGCTGACCGGCCTTCCGATCTATTCCGCCAATGGAGTCAAACTGGTCTATGAGGTCACTGAGACCGGAACGCCGGATGGCTATCTGCCGGCGTCTGCCGCCCAGTCTGTCGATTTCAGGCGGGAGCCTTATACCAGCGTGGACCGTACGACCGCGCTGACCTTCTCAAACATTCCCAAGGCTACGCTGAACGTCTACAAGGTCAAGGTGGACAAGTACGGCCAGCAGTACGGCCATGAGGTGCCGCTGGCGCTCTCCGGCGTAAGCATCGAGCTGTACAAAAAGACCGGCTCGGGCGACAGCCTGCAACTGACGTATGTCAGGTCCGTTACCACCGACGAAAGCGGTCTGGCCTCCTTGGGCGATTTGGAAGGAACGGGCGATTATGTCGCCTTCGAGCGTACGCCGCCCGCCGGCCTGGAGCTTCCGTCGGACAGGATCGAGACGCCCAGTCAGTCGACCCTGACCTCCACGACATACACGCAGGCGGAGTTCGACGCGCTTGCCTCCAAATACAACGCCGTTCGCTACAACTTCGGCGCGGGCGACAATTCCTATAACTACCGCTCGCTGGTTAACGAGAAGCCCTATGTGCAGTTCAAGTTGACCAAAATGGGCAGCCAGGAAGGCAACCCGACGCTCGACCACGCGAAGTATTCGCTCTACGCCAGCGCCGATTCCACCCTCACCGCCAATGAGTTGATCGGCACGTATGAGACTGGCACGGCGCGGGACGATCAGAACCAAACCATCCCCGGCGTCTTTGTCACCGCGCCGCTGCAGTACGGCCTGACCTACTGGCTGGTTGAAACCGAAGCGCCCGCCGGATATGAAATCCAGAATTCTGGAGTGATCGGCCCGCTGACAGGCAATAAAAACAGCCTGACGTCGCTTGAGGCGTACAATGATCCCGTTGAACCCGGCTCCGGCGGGCAAGGCCCCCGCTACCTGCAGATTCAACTGAAAAAGATGCTGCACATGGCGGACAGCAGTCCGGACAAGAAACTGGCCGGCGTTACGTTTGATTTGTACCTGGGCGACGGCAACGGCGCAACGGTTGGCTCCAAACTGACCAGCGTGACCACCGGCGTCGACATGCGCGACAGCTACACCGCTGCGCAGAACGCTGAGGTGGCCGGCAATGCGCTGTCTGAGTCCATCAACATGACCACCCTGTCACAGAACTCCACCTACGCGCCGTACATTACGGTTGCCGTGGACTCCGTGACGGGCGTCACCACCTACACCGCACAGTTCGTGCTCAAGGAAGTCAGCTATCCGGCAGATGTCACGCCCATTCAGACCTACTGGGTGCGAACCATCTCGACGAGCGCCGTTCTGGGGGAAACCTATACCGTCAACAGCTACTTCTATGAGAACCCGATCTACAACCAGCAGGTCCGCAAGGTGCCCGTCAGCGTGCGCAAGGTGGGCTACAACCTGGCGACGCCCACCGTTGTGAGCGGACGCCCGGACTTCGAGTTTTCCGTCTACCAGGGAACCAGCCCGAACGGCACCTACGTCACCAAGGGAACCACCGACGCAAACGGCTTCATCAACTTCCAGCTTGAGCCCAACACCAAGTACTATCTGGTCGAGACGAAGGCATCCGGCCAGTATGAGCTTCTGCCGGAATTCAGCCCCTCGAACACCTTTACCACCGGCGACTATGGCAGCGCGGCGATTGAGGTCGTGGTTCGCGACCCCGAATACCGCCAGCTGATCATCCGCAAGAAAAACACCGCCGGACAACCGGTCGAAGGCGTGCAGTTCGAGATCAAAACTGCAAGCGGCGGTCAGATTGTGGACGGCAACGGCAGTGCGATTACGGCCGACACCATTACCACCGACGGCACGGGCACCGCTTCTATCATGCTGCCAAAGGGCATGTACCGGGTGGACGAACTCGGGATCAGCGCGGCCGCGCTCAATAACTTCCACGTGGCCAATCCGGGCACCAACCCGGTCGACCTGACGGGAGACAATTGGACGAGTGTGGAGAACAGGGCCACGGTCACGATCGACGTGGTCAACCCCGACCTGGGCGCGTTGAAGGTTTACAAGACCGATGACAACGACGACGACGCGGGCGAAACCGCGGCGCCGCTTGCGAACGTGCCCTTCAGCATCTACTTCAAACCTTTCGCGGCCGGCGACCACCTGTCCGGCGCGACCTACCCGGCCGCCACGGACTCCGGCTTCAGCGTCACGGCAACCGCATCCGGCACGACCGGCGCGGACGGCCTGCTCCAGTTTGCAAACCTCCAGCCCGGCTGGTACAAACTGACCGAGACCATTCCGTCCGGATATGT
>CALGYL010000313.1 GCA_937934775.1 uncultured Clostridia bacterium | reverse complement strand
GGGATTGCCGGGCTCGCGTCCTCGATCACCATCGACGTGCCGCAGCGGCTGGCGTACAAGGATGGCATCAACTTGACCGGCTCGCTGACCGGCGATGAGTGGCCGACACTGCCGGTGGAAACAACTGCTGTCTCCTGGACGGGCAACGTCTCCCGCCTCACGATTACCCCCAACTGGAGGGCGCTCTGATGAGCGAAGTGTATATCTACTCCCCCGACGCCGAGGACTTCGACACGATGGGCTTGTGTGGCGCGCTCGCGCCCACATCTTGTGTGCACACCGAAGCGCGAAACGACCTCTCGGAGATCCGGCTGGAACACCCCATCGACGACAGTGGGCGATGGGCGTTTCTGCAGAACGACTACATCCTGAAATGCGACGTGCCGGTGCGCACCGTGCCGCCCATTACCCCGGAAGGCACACTGGTCACCGCCCATGAAGTTTGGACGATCAAGACCGGCACCACAAAGACCCAGCGTAACCTCTACTACCATGCCACTGGCGACAAGGTGAGAAAGAAGAACCTACCCGCGGGCCTGACGCTGCCCATCATCTACAAAGGCGAGAACCGCTACAAGGGGATCTTCACTGGAAAGAAGAAGGTCAGGCGGCACGGCAAGTGGGTGTGGAAGACCTACACCTACTACGGCTGGATCGCAAAGTCCGCCATCCAGTACACGCTGACCGAAGATTGGCCAAATGACCCCGCCGCCATTGAAACTGTTGCGCCCGCCTGGATCGTGGCCGACCAGCTCTTCCGCATCTATAAGGTCGAGCTTCGGGACGATGGCGTGACGGCCTATGCCCGGCACATCTTCTATGACCTCCTGAACAACCTCACGTCCTACAAGGCCGGACAGACTTCTTGCGTGGACGCGGTAGACGGCATTCTTGGAAACTGCCTGGTGCCCACGCAATTCTCCGGCTTCACCGACATTGGCGGCGAGAGGGTGACCGACGGCTGGACGCGGGTTAATCCTGTCAGCGCGCTGCTCGACCCCGAGACGGGCGCAGCGGCGCTTTGGGGCGCGGAACTCGTCCGGGACAACTTCGACTTCTTCCTGCTCCGGGACGCGGGACTCAACCGCGGGGTTCGTATCGAATACGCCAAGAACCTCCTGGGTGTCTCCTGTGAGGTGGACGCATCCGATATCTTCACCCGGATCGTGCCAGTGGGCAAGGACAAGAGCGGCAAAGACCTGCTGCTCACAGCGGGCAGCTACAACGTGGACGGCACCGTGTACACGATTGCTGCCGGCCAGACCTGGATCGACAGCCCACGCGCTTCCCTTTACCCCACACCCCATGTGCAAGCGTTGACCTGCTCCGGCGAGTGCAAGGAGACCAAGACCGTCATGAAGGCCATGGTGCGCGTGCGCATGATCCGTGAAGCGCTGGCGGCGCTGGCGAACGACGCCGACCTGCCCAAGGTATCGCTGAAAGTGGCGTTCCTCTCTCTGGGTGATACGGAGGAGTATGCCCAGTACCGGAGCCTGGAGGATGTGTTCCTCTACGACCGGGTCCGGGTGAAGCACCCGGGCATCCAACTCGACGTCCTCACCGAAGTCAATCGCGTCGAGTTCGACTGCCTGAACGAGAAGTTCCGGTCCATTGAACTGGGTTCCGTCCGCCAGGACATGCGCAAGACCGCCGTTGCCTCCTGGCAGCTTCCCTCCACGATCTCTGGCAGGAAGATTGCCATGGAAAGCATCTCCGCCGCGCAACTCGAGCCGGAATCGGTAGAGGAGATCGATCTCTCCACCAACCCCAGCGTGGCCGGTGTCGCACAGCAGACGGTGGGCATCACGCTCTCCATTGTCGCTTCCCGTGGTGGCGTGCTGACCGCAGAAGTAGCAGAGACGGTCCTCACCGCGAAGGTCCTCCGGGGCGCGACCGACTTGACTGCTTCCTACGATGCCTCTAGATTTTCCTGGGCGCGCTCGAGTCCGGATGCGTATGGCGACACCCTATGGAACGCCTCGCACAGGGGAACCAAATCCATTACCGTCACCGCCGCCGACGTGAAACGCCAGGCGGTTTTTCATTGTACTTTGGAGGGGGAATAGATATGGCCGCACTCGCAACCGGACAAATCAGCATCGTAGACCTCGCGGACGGCAAG
>CALGYL010000312.1 GCA_937934775.1 uncultured Clostridia bacterium | reverse complement strand
TTCATGGTAGAGGACCCAAACGGGAATCTGGTCAGTTTCACAAAGGATATTCAGGCCACGCGGATAGAAACAAATCATGAATGAACCCACATCCGGCAGACACGGCATCCTATAGAAAAGGAAGGACCAATGCGGTTCTTCCTTTTATTCTTGCATGGACTTGCCGAGAGACGTATTTCAGTATTTTTTCACGGCGCCGCCGACAGAACTGTTGGAGCCTGCCGGGCCTGTTGGCCCCATCGGGCCTGCGGGGCCCATAGGACCAGTAGGACCCATCGAACCCGCAGGGCCTGCAGCGCCCGTTGCGCCGGTTGCGCCCATAGGACCGGCCGGACCGATTGCACCGGCTGGCCCGCGCTCACCTTGCGGACCGGCCGGACCGATTGCACCGGCTGGCCCGCGCTCACCGCGAGGGCCGGCTGGGCCTATCACGCCGGTTGGTCCGCGCTCTCCTTGCGGACCGGCGGGGCCTACCTCACCGGCAGGGCCGCGCTCACCCTGAGGACCAGCAGGACCCATTGGGCCTGCCGGACAGATCGGGCAGGAGCGGCTTCGCATTCGAGTCGGTCGGCTGACGCCTGCAACGGAGCCGTTATCGTCGGTATTTCGGCGCAAGACTTCCGGGTTGATCTGACAAGAACCATTTCCATTATTGCTGCTATTGCTGTTGTTGGCGTTGCTGTTTCTCCAATAGAAACTCATGGAATTCCCTCCCAATACGGGCATTTTGTATGCGCTGTTCCGCATCATCCTATGCCGGAGCGGCAAAACCCGCGAACGGGAGCGGTGGGGAAGTGCCAGCCGCTCCAGCGCTGCGCCGCGAAGGCGCTCTTGGTATAAAATGAACGTCTTCCGGACGGAAGGCGTTCATTTTAATAGTAGACAAAGGAGAAATCCGGAATGGTTTCTTATGCCTTTCGGACCTTGGGCCCCGTGGGGGTGTCCTCGATCACGTACCCCAGGGCAAGCACCTCGCCCCGGATGCGATCGGAATCGGCGAAGCGCTTCTCCTTCTTGGCGGCCTGACGCGCCTCCACCAACGCCTTCACATTCTCCGGCGTGGTATCCAGAGATTTCGTGAGAATGCCCAGAACGTCCGTCATCTCGCCCAGCGCGCTGAGGCCCGCCTGAATCGCCGCCTTGCCGGGCATTCCGCCGGCAAGCGTTGCGTTCATATCCCGCGCGAAGTCGAAGATTGCGCCCAGCGCGTCTGCGGTGTTGAGATCGTCGTCCATCGCCTCGTCAAAACGGGCGATGGCTTCCCGGCCGCGGGCGACAAAGGTCTCCTCCTCCGGCGTCAGCGCCCGGTCGGGCGCGGACTCCAGAAGAAACAGCGCGTTGTTGCGCGCGGTGTACAGCCGGTCCAGCGAGACTTTTGCCTGCTCGATGAGGTCCCGAGAGAAGTTGATGGGGCTTCTGTACTGCGCGCTCAGCATGAACATGCGCACCGCTTCCAAGTCGTACTCGGCGGCGATTTCTCGTACGGTGAAGAAGTTGCCCAGAGACTTGGACATCTTGCGGTTGTCCACGTTGATGTGGCCGTTGTGCATCCAATACTTCGCAAACGGCTTGCCGGTGGCTCCTTCCGACTGGGCGATCTCGTTTTCATGGTGGGGGAAGATCAGGTCCACGCCGCCGCAGTGGATGTCGAAGGTTTCGCCCAAGTATTTCATGCTCATGGCGGAGCACTCGATGTGCCATCCGGGCCTGCCCATGCCCCAAGGGCTTTTCCAGGCCGGTTCGCCGGGCTTTTGCGCCTTCCACAGCGCGAAATCCATCGGGTTTTTCTTGATGTCGTCCACTTCGATGCGGGCGCCCGCCTCACGGTCCTCCAGATTCTGGCCGGACAGTTTGCCGTAGCCCGGGTAGCTTGCGGTATCAAAGTACACGTCGCCTTGCGCCTCGTAGGCATAGCCGTTTTTCATCAGTTTTTGGATGATCTTGATGATCTCGCCGATGTGCCGGGTAGCCCGGGGGTGTACGTCCGCGCGCATGACGCCCAGCGCGTCCGCGTCTTTGAAGTATTCTTCAATGTAGCGGTCGGCGAGCTCCTCGACGGTGGTATGCTCCTCCTCGGCGCGGCGGATCAGCCTGTCGTCGATGTCGGTGAAGTTCTGTACGAAGGTCACCTTGAAGCCCTTGTGGGTCAGATAGCGGCGCAGCGTGTCGAAGATGATGAAGGGCCGCGCGTTGCCGATGTGGAAGAAATTGTAGACCGTCGGGCCGCAGGCGTAGATGCGCACCTCGCCCTCATGTACCGGGACAAGTTCTTCTTTCTGGCGGGACATCGTGTTATAGATCTTCATGCTTTATCTCCTCCTTGGGTACCAGCAGGCAATTGGGCAAATTGAACTCTTCGCACTGGTCGCAGGCGACGCCCTGCGCCTTGCGCTCCATACACTTTTCGAGCTGCGTCAGGCGGGTTGTCATCTCCTCGATGCGCTCCTTGACCGGGTCAGGCAGGTGGATCTGATCCAAATCGATACCAATGCGCTGTCCGGCCTGTTTTACGACGCGGCCAGGGTTGCCGACCACCGTGGAAAAGGGAGGGACTTCCTTTAATACCACCGCACTGGCGCCGATCTTGGCGCCTTCGCCAACCCTGAACGGGCCAAGCACCTTGGCACCGGAGCCAATCACCACGTTGTCGCCGATGGTCGGGTGGCGCTTGCCCACGTCCTTTCCGGTGCCGCCCAGCGTCACGCCCTGATAGAGCGTTACGTTGTCGCCGATTTCAGCGGTCTCGCCGATCACCACCCCCATGCCATGATCGATGAACAGCCCCTTACCGATCGCGGCGCCCGGGTGAATTTCGATTCCAGTAATGCGGCGCGTGCGCTGCGATACCATGCGAGCCAGCAATTTCATGCCGTGGTTCCAAAGCCAGTGTGCCCGGCGGTGCCTTCGCACTGCGCGGAAACTGGGATAACACAATATGACCTCCAAAGCGCTTCGCGCCGCCGGATCGCGGGAAAGAATCGCCCGGATGTCCTCGTTCCACTGTGCAAACATTTCCTCAGCACCTCCCATCCGCATAAAAAAAGCGCCTCTTCTTGACAGAGGCGCTGACATGGCGCGGTTCCACTCTGCTTCAAAATGCTTTGCATTTTGCGCTTCGTGCGCTGTATCGGGCGCGCCCGGCGCACTCATCGTGCGCATGCTCACGGATGCACTTGGGCGTTCTTGCGCCGGGGCGGCTTGCAGCCGGGGACCGCCCTTCTCTGTTGCGCCGGGTACGCCTACTCTTTCCGATCATCGCGGTAACGCCATTATAGCGGCTTTCAAAGCGCTCGTCAACGGGGAAAAGCATTGGTGTGAGAAATTCATGTGGGAACCGCATCGTCATAGAGAACATAAGTTGTGAAGGAATGATGTTTCAATTGTTTCGGTCCCGAGCTGAATTTTCACGCGTGTGCGTAACAGTTTGTGGGCATTTCCAGCCCTATATAAAACGGCAAAAACCGTACAAATCCGATATTGAGGGGCGAAAAAGGTTGAAATGGCGAAAGTTTATTGCGGAATGATTACAAAATACGGTTAAGTTATTGCGCGATGAAAACTTTTTCTAAACAGATGGCAGGATTTTCTTGCAGAGGTGTCGTATATATGTTATACTCAGGCACATAAGCGATTTCCGAATCTAGGAAATGCGCGGCGCGCATGAGGCGGTTCCCGGTATTAACGCAAGCGGAGGGAAAGTCGTAATGCAAAAAAGCGGAAAGGGCATGCTCAGATCGGCCATACTGGCGGCTCTGTTACTGACCCTCCTTTCCACCGCCGCCTGGGCAGAAACACTTTCCACATTGGGTCCCGGATCAAAGGGCGAAGCAGTATTGCAGCTGAAGAACGAGTTGAAGGAAAAAGGATACTACACCGTTAAAAGTGACACTTCTCAGGTTTATACCAATGCATTAAAGGGCGCGGTTGGCGTTTTTCAGATTGCAAACAGCATCAAACCCACGAAGGCGCTCGGCTACGCGGTCCCCCAGACCCAGAAACTGGCCGCCTCCGACGACGCCGTGTTCTATGCGGAATACGTTGAAAAGCAGACCGACGCGCAGCTTAAGCTTG
>CALGYL010000311.1 GCA_937934775.1 uncultured Clostridia bacterium | reverse complement strand
GCTGGACGCGCTGTCTCCCGAAGAGGTGCTCAAGGGCATCGCGTTCCATTTTGGGGCCAGCGCATCCGAGATGCTGGTGCAGGTGGCGATGGTGATCAACAATGAGAAGTACCACAACCCGGAGGTCGCGCGTGCCTATTACGACTGCGTCGTCCGCGAACCCGCCGATTTTTACGAGCGCCTGTTCCGGAAGATGGCAGCGCGGGGGATGATCGCGCCCGTCGACGAGCGGATGTTCGCCGAGCAGTACAACTACGTGTACATCGCGCTGACCAAGGAATTCTTTATGGCAAAGCTGGGCCTTGCGGACCGGGCGGAAGTGATCCGCTACCTGGCCCGGACGATTGATTTCTTCTGCGCGCTGATGAAGGGGCAAGGATAGACGAACTGCGGACGGTTGCGCCATACGGCGCGGAGGGGCTCATGGAAGGGCATGAATCGCTGGAGGAACGATTTCCGCCGTCGGAACCCTGCAGCTGCGCGTTTTGCACCGCCTGCTGCGTTCGCCCCGGTTGGTGGACGGTTGCCCAAGCCGCGCTGGCATTTGACGCGGGCTATGCGGGCCGCATGATGCTGGAGGTTGCGCCGGGCTTTCGCTTTGGCGTTTTGTCCCCCGCGTTTCGCGGCTGCGAAGGCAATTTCGCGCTGCAGGCATACGCCCGATCCGGCTGTACGTTTTTGAAAAAGGGGCTTTGCGGCCTGCACAATACCGGCTTCGAGCCGCTGGAGTGCCGGTTCTGCCACCATGACCGGGTGGGCCAGGGGTCCGTCTGCCACCGGGCGCTGGAGGAGGACTGGGACAGCGCGGCCGGCCGCAGGCTGGTCTCCCAGTGGATTGCGCGGACGGGGCTTCTCAAACGCTACGGCGGCTGAAAAGATGCGCCGCGCTCGGCCCGTTCGGGCGCGCCGCTTTCGGCTTGTGTGGGCGCGCCTTCGCGTGGTACAATGAACGCAGATTACCTTGTGAAAGAGGGCCGGGTGCATGTATGAGCTGGTTCAGGCGGGTTCCAGGACGTATTACATTGACTGCCCAGCAAAAATGGGCATCTATCTGACGGACGGCGGCGCGTGCCTGATCGACAGCGGCAACGACCGCGAGGCCGGAAAAAAGCTCTTAAAAATTCTGGACCAGCGGGGCTGGAAGCCGCGCATGATCCTGAACACCCATTCTCACGCCGATCACATCGGCGGAAATCAACTGGTTCATCAGCGCTCGCTCTGCCCCATTTTCACGCCCGGCGTCGACCGGGCCTATGTGGAATTTCCGGTGCTGGAGCCTTCGTTTCTGTACGGGGGCTGCCCGCCCAAGCCGCTGCGCAACAAATTCCTGCTGGCGCAGGAAAGTCCCGCCCAGAACCTGACCCAGGAGGCCCTCCCGGAAGGGCTTACGATGCTGCGGCTCGACGGGCATTCGATGGCGATGGCGGCGTTTCGGACGGACGACGGCGTGTGGTTTCTGGCCGACAGCCTGGCCAGCGAGGCGGTGCTCCAGAAGTACCACATTTCCTTCCTGTACGACGTGAAGGGCTTTCTGGATTCGCTGGACGCGATCGAGGCGCTGGAGGGCAGGCTGTTCATCCCGTCCCACGCGCAGCCGGCGGAGGACATCCGCCCGCTGGTGAAGGTCAACCGGGACAAATTGATGGAAATTATCGCGCTGACCCTGCGCCTGTGCGAATGGCCGGTGCCTTTTGAGGAGATTTTGAAGGGCGTGTTTGACCACTATGGTCTGACCATGGATTTCAATCAATACGTGCTGGCGGGCAGCACGATCCGCTCGTATCTGTCCTATCTTCTGGACGAGGGCCGGGTGGAGGCGGTTTTTGAGGATAACCGGCTTTTTTGGCGCGCGGTGGGCTGAATAGGGGAAATGATTCACCCATTGCCGCCGCGGCCCTGCGGGACGCCGCGCGGGTTCCGCGGGGCGCATGAAGATTCGTTCTGAACCAAAGATTCGGTGTTGACAGGACGCTAAGCACGGACTTCGATCTTTGAAAGCACTTCCCCGATGGAGCCCTGAATGAACAGGTCGGCCCGCTGACTGCCCAGTTCCGTCCGGTTGATGACGATCAGGCGCTTGCCCCGGAAGTAGTCGATCAGGCCCGCGGCGGGGTAGACCACCAGCGACGTGCCGCCGATGATGAGTAGATCCGCCGTCCGCAGCGCGCCGATCGCCCGGTCGATCACCTCCGGGTCCAGCGGCTCCTCATACAAAACAACGTCCGGCTTGACCGCGCCGCCGCAGGGGCAGACGGGCACGCCGGGCGCGTTTTTCATATACAGTGCGTCAAAGGACCTGCCGCACTTTAGGCAGTGGTTTCTGTGTACGCTGCCGTGCAGTTCGATCACATGGACCGAGCCCGCCGCCTGGTGCAGGCCGTCGATGTTCTGGGTGATCAACGCCTGCAGCTTTCCCGCCTGCTCCAGTTCCGAAAGCTTCCGGTGGGCGGCGTTGGGCTGGGCGTCCAGCGCCAGCACCCGGTCCCGGTAAAACTGGAAGAATTCTGCCCGGTGGCTTAAAAAGAAGGTGCGGCTGAGGATCTGTTCGGGCGGATAGTCGTATTTCTGGCTGTACAAGCCGTCCACACTGCGAAAATCGGGAATGCCGCTCTCGGTGGATACGCCCGCGCCGCCGAAAAACACGGCGCGTTTTGCCTGATCGATCAAATCCTGCAACTGCCGAATGGAATCCATACCGCCCGCCTCCCGGCCGCGAAAACAATACCTCCCATATTATACCACAATCCGGGCGGTTTATCGCGGTTGGAAACGGATTCGGGTCTCGCTACAAGACGAGGCCGCCGTGGAAACGGCATTCGTACACCCGCTCGCCCTCCGAAAAGATCTCCTCATAGCCCTCGAACCATTCAAAATCCCCGTCCGTCAGGCAGTGGTAGGTGCATACGCCCCGCTGATAGAGCGCGGGGCCGCGGAAGGGATGCGAGCGGGGCACGGCGGCCAGCGCCTCCTTGAGAAAATCCCCGCTGAAGCCTGCGGACAGCACCCGGCCCGCGTAGTTCATGCTCCACACCGGCGTTTCACCCTGCCACAGCGCTTCCTCGCCGACGAATTTTTCGCCGCCCAGGTAGGTGTCGTAGTAATACAGGCTGCCCTCCCGGTATTCCAGGTCGTGGGACGCGGGGCGAGAGGCCTTGCATTCCGCGCCGTGGCCCGCGTAGGTGGCCTTCTTGGCGCGCAGAAGAAAGGAAACCAGCGCTTCCCGCTCCGGCGCGGCCGCCCGGGCCGCCGTCGGCTGGCAGCCGATTTCCCGGACCAGCGCGTCCACCGGCACCCCGTAGAAATCGCACAGTTCCACCAGTTTGGGAAGATCCGGCACCGCCCGGCCGCTCTCCCACTTGCCCACCGCCTGCCGGGACACGTTCAATTCGTTCGCCAGTTCCTCCTGCGTCAGACCCCTGACCCGCCGCAGTTCCGAAAGCTTCTGATCCATCTTCATGGCACATCCCCTCCATGCGCCCATCATACAGGGTTTTGTCCGGCGCATCCACCACCCGCCGGGTGGATTTTACGCAACCAACGGTTGCGTCAGCGCGCCGCCGGATCAGCGCGGCGCTTCGCAGAGCCGGTTCAGAAGCGCCGCCGCATCCCGCGCCTTTTGCAGCGCGGCTTCGTCCGCCGCCGCGGGCAGATTGTCGGTGTCCAGCGAGAATACGCGCATCCGGATGGGCAGCGCGTTCATCGATTTCATCAGCGTTTCGGCGGTGGAGACGGCCTTCTCCTCCGTGCGTTTTTCGCCGCCCGCGGTCAGGATCAGTACGCCGTGCTTGCTGCGGATCGAGGGGGCCTCGTTCCGGAAGCGGCGGGCGGCGAAATAGGGCTGCACCAGGCGGCTGGCCAGGTTCAGAAGCGGCCCGCTCAGTTCGGAAAACCACACCGGCGACGCCAATACCAGGTTGTCGCAGGATTCGAAAAAGGGGTAGACCGGGCGCATGCCGTCCGCCAGAACGCAGCCGGGGGCGGTCCAGCAGGCCCTGCAGTCGACGCAGGGGCTGAAACCATCAAACGAGGACAGCTCCAAAACCTCCCCCGAGAGGGATTTTCTCAGTGCGCCGATCAGCGCGGCGGTGTCGCCCTGCCTTTTCGGAGAACCGTTCAGGATCAGCGTCTTCATGCTCCGCCTCCACTCTGCTTCGCCGTATTGGTTGACGCGATGGTTACGCGCCGCGCGTTTCTTAGGCGGCGTTCCCTTTGCGCGGCAGACCCCGCACCCTCCCCGCGCACACCGATAGGCCTGTTTATTATTGTAACACGCCGCGTATGCGGCGACAAGCGCGTTGCCCGTTTCCCCGGCGCCGCCCGAAGGAAATCGCCCGGTGAATTGGAATATATAGTAGAAGACGCCGATATATACGGTAACGGCGTGCGGGGTGCGTGTCATAGTCCGCGGCGCGCAAGGCGGTCGCCGCGCGGGATGAGATGTAACAGGGAGGCTGTCATGGGCAAGAAAATTCCCAAGCCCGTCCATCGCGGCGGCAGGACGAACCCCCAGGCCGCGGCGGCTTCCAAAGAAAACGCGCCGATTGAGAAAAGCGCCGTGCCCATTGTGAAAAATCCCATCAGGCTGACCGTATCGGTCCTGGTTTCCAACCGGATTGACACCGTACGCAAATGCCTGAACTCCGTAAAGCCGCTATTGGACGCGGTGCCCAGCGAACTGATTGTGGTCGACACCGTCGGCCCGGAGCGCTCCGACGGCTCTTTGGCCGTGGCCCGGGAATATACCGACCGAATCGTGCGTTTCGACTGGTGCGATGATTTTGCCGCCGCCCGGAACGCGGGACTTCAACGGGCGAAGGGCGAATGGTTTTTGTATCTGGATGACGACGAATGGTTTGAGGATGTGTCCGCCATCGTCGATTTCCTCAAAACGGATGACCCCCGATACGGCGTCTGCCTGTACCGGGTGCGCAACTACGCCGACCGCGGTGGCCGGATGTATTCGGACGGCTATGTCGAGCGGATGGTCCGCCGGAACGAGGGGCTCCATTTCAAGGACAGGATTCACGAATACCTGGTCGGCGCGAAGCCGCGCATCAAAACCCTGGACGCGTTTGTGCATCATTACGGCTACGTATTTGATAACCGGGAGGATTTTGACAGGCACTGTCGGCGGAACGTCCGGGCCCTTGAAAACATGCTTGCGGAGCAGCCGGGCTATCCGCGCGCCGTCGTGCACCTGGCGCAGGAGCTCATCCGCCTGCGCGAATATGAAAAGGCGGAGAAGCTCCTATGCGAAGGTCTGGAGCGGAGCGCCCTTTTGGAGGTCAGCAATTACCGTTCCGCGATGGCCTACTTCTACATCCATGTGCTTCTTTCCGAGAAAAAATGGAAAGAAATTCCGGACCGGTCCGAGCGCCTTCTGCGGCGCGACGACGTTTCGGAACTGGCCAAGGCGGGCATCTGCTTTCTTCTGGGCGAATGCGATTTTGCGTTTCCCGACTCCGAAGCGCTGCTTTCAAACGTGGATGCGTATTTTCATTGGCTGGACATTCTGGATGCCGATCCGGACAAACTGGCCGCGCAGCAGATGTTGTCTTTGGGCGCGTGCATGCTGGAATCCAGCCGCGCTTCCATCATGGAATCCGGCTTGAAGCGGGCCGTCAATTGGGGCGACGAAGGGCGCGGCTGGGCCTACATCCGCAGAATATCCCAAAATCCGGGCAAGGGCCATCTGATCCTTGAGAAATGCATGACGCCGATGGTTCGGCTTGCGGCCAGGACGGATTCGCTTGGCACGCTGTATTCCCTGATTGGGCCTCACCTTGAAAAAGACGGCAGTCTTTCGTGTTTTCTGGATTCCGTCCAGTCCTATCTGGAGCCGGTCGTGCTGTATGAGGACCAGGTCCGGCTGGCCGATTTTCTCACCGGCCTGCCGCTGGACGCGCCCTTCATCATCCTTCTCAAGATGCGCGCCGCCGAAAAAGCGGGCGACACAGCGCGGCTGGAAGCGCTTTTCGACCGGTATCTAGGCCTTGAGGACGCGGGCTTTGCGCAGGAAGTTCTGCCGATGGCGCACCGAAACGGCCTGAGCCTTTTAAAATGTGCGGGCAAAATCGGCATCGGTTCCTGGGACACCGGCATGCGCCTGCTTGCCGACGCCTGCCCGCTAGACCAGGCACGCGGCATCCTTCAAGATCTCAAAGGATGCTTCTCAGAGGATTCTCCGGAGGTTCTGTCGCTTGAAAACGCGCTCACGATGAAAACGCTCCGGGAGAGCGGCGCGCAGGATGACGCGGCGCGACCGGATGATTTCCGCCGGTACATCGACCGCCTGGTTGCGTACAGCCTCGCGCTGATTAACCCCGAGAACTTCACCGAGGAACGAAGCAATTATCTGGACTCCGACGCACGAGCGGCCTTTTATCTGAAACAATCCGTCGAATGCGATGCAAAGGGAGACCGGGCGAACGAGGTGCGGATGCTGCGAAAGGCGCTCCATCTCAGGAGCGACCTGGTGGGTTTTATCGAGATGATGATGAAAAATCTGGAAAGCCGGATCGAACGGGAGAACAACGCGCCGAAGGCGCAGTTTGAGGAGTTGGCCGTCCGGCTGAAGGGCGTCGTCACGGAGTTCATCCTGAAAGGCGACCATCAAAACGCGAGGAATGTGCTGGATCAGTTGAGACAGATCCTGCCCGGCGACCCCGACATCGCCAGGCTGTACAGGCTGCTGGATCCGTAAGCCGCCCGGGTCCAGCCAGGGACGCGCTGCGGGGACCGCGCGGGCGTGCCATGGCTCGCCTGGTGCGGTTTCAGCGGGTCCCGCCCCCGGGTTTCCCATTCGCGGCTTGGTCCATGCGCATGGGCAGATCACCCGTTCCGCGATAAATGTCGATTTCACCAACGCGGGAGTATGGTATAATCATTATGGCAGGCTGACAAGCGCGAAAACGGCGGGGCCATTCGGATTCGGATCTTTTGACGAATACCAATGCAAAACATGAATGCATCCAAAGCGGGGAGGGATTTTCGATGCAGGGCCAGGAGCCGGAGCGAGGCGCCCCTTCGGGATACGCCTTCGGCGTGAAATGCAACGCTACGCCAAAGCGGAGAGCGACAACGCCCTGCGCGAAAAGCACCCCAACGACGACGCATTCATGTTTGAAATTGGTATCAGCACTGATGAACCGGGAGGATACGACGAATGCCCAGACCTCTCATCACTTTTTTGATGATCGCCTACAATTCGCAGCGGTATGTGGAGCAGGCGGTCAGAAGCGTTCTCAATCAGACCGAAAAAAACATCAACCTGTTTGTGCGCAACAACGGTTCCACGGATCAGACGGGGAGCATTCTTGAAGCGCTCGCCCGGGAGGACCCCAGGCTGCACGTTGTTAATAATAAAAAAAACTGGTATGACGATGCGGGACATTACCTGATCCGGGACGGTGTCATCTCCGTCTGGCCCATCCCCGAAGGCGATCTAATGGGGGAATACGTGACCATTGTGGATTCGGACGACTGGCTGGACCTGTCCTTTGCCGAAAAAATGGTCCGGCGCGCCGCCAAAAACCGGTTGGACATCGTGGCCTGCGGCGCGAATTTCATTTGCGAGGAAGCAATCACCGGCAGCCGCATGCCGCCGGCGGTCCTGTCCCACGACCTCATGCGGGACCGCCGCCTGGTTAAACAGGACTTTGTCACCTTCTACAACGCATTCCGGCCGTGGTGGGGGAAGCTCTTCCGCGCGGAATTCTTCCTGAAGCATTATGATTACGCGTGGCGGAACATTGTTACCCATTTGTTTATGGACACATCCGTCATGCTCCGGTACATGCGTCGGTGCGGGGGATTTTCCAGCGTGTGTGAGCCGCTGTACCAGTTCAGGCTGCACGCCGCTTCCAGCTACGCCGCCATGCGGGCGCCGAACAACTCGCGCCTTCTGGAGGCGGAGAACCTTTGGGAGGAAGGCAACGAGACGCTCACGGCTTTTCAGGCGATGAGCGAGGAAAACCGCAATTTCCTGAACCTGCTGAACTGGACCTACATCAAGGAATACCTCCCCGGCCTTCTCTCGGCCCGCGACGCTTCCCCCCACAAGCAATTGGGCTGGCTGGCCGCGACCTTTAACAGCGCTGTGCTGGCGCGCTACATCCGCGACGCGGAAAAGGAAGTTCTGGAAACCGCGCTGGAGTATACGCAGGCGGTCTGTAAGCGGGAGTCCTCCGATTACACCCTGTATGCGTCGTATCTGGTGCGCCTGCGCTATTTTCTCATCCTGTACGGCCAGAACCCCGCCAACCAGGTGCTGCCCGCCCTGCTGGTCGGCTGTCTGTCCGATCCCGTGAACGAAAACTACCTCGGCCTCGCCATGATGTCCGCGCTGAAGATTCAGACCAAGGGCTTTGAGATCGTGGCGGCCAACCTTGCGTATTACACCGCCGCCAAGTCCTCGTTCAACGTATGGGCCGACGAGATTACCGGGCAGGACGACACGGACGCGGTCAAGGCCCTGGAAAGCCGTCTAGCGTCGTGTTTTCAGGCGGAGGATTACGCCGGGGTCTGCGACCTGATCGAGCAGATCGTAAAATTGAGCCCGCTCAATTCCTGCGCCCTGTACCACCGGATACAGATGGCCGTCCTGGTCGAGGAATGGGAACTGGCCGCCGCCCTGTGCCATACGGCGCGAACCCTTTGGCCGAACGATGCGCAAATGCAGCTGCTTTTATGGAGCGTTATGAAGGATCTGTCCTGACGGATGCCGGCCGTTCGCGGTGCGCGTGCCCCTTTGGGCGCGCAGCCCGCAGGGCCGCGCCGATCAAGAGGAAACGGCGCGGCTGATCGAAGATTGTTTAGGGGGATTTGCTTCATCCGGGCGCGCGGGATGGCGCGATCAAGCATGAGGAGGTCCGTTCCATGAAGGTTGTCATTTTGGCCGGCGGGCATGGAACCCGCATCAGCGAGGAAAGTCAGCTCAAACCCAAACCGATGATTGAAATCGGCGGCCGTCCCATCCTTTGGCACATCATGAAAGGGTACTCTTATTACGGCTTTAACGACTTCATCATCTGCCTGGGCTACAAAGGGCACATGATCAAGGAATTCTTCGCCAACTATTACCTGCACATGTCGGATGTGACCTTTGACTTTTGCGACAACAACAAGGTGACCATCCACCAAAACATCGCGGAGCCGTGGCGGGTTACGCTGGTCAATACGGGCCTGAACACCTTGACCGGCGGACGCCTGGCGCGCGTTCAAAACTATATCGGGGACGAGCCGTTCCTCTTTACCTACGGCGATGGTGTGAGCGATCTGAACATTCCGGAATTGATCGACTACCACCGCGCCCAGAAAAAGAGCGTCACGCTGACGGCCGTTCAGCCGGGCGGGCGGTTTGGCGTTTTGAAAATCGACGAGCAGACCAGCGCCGTGAACGGTTTTACCGAAAAGGCGGTCGAGGACGGCCGGTGGGTCAACGGCGGGTACATGGTCATGGAGCCGGAGATCTTCTCCTATCTGCACGGGGACAACACCATTCTGGAGCGGGACCCGCTGGAGCGGCTGAGCGCGGACGGAAAGCTCTGCGCCTACCGATACCGGGGGTACTGGCATTGCATGGACACCCTGCGGGACAAACTGGAGCTGGAAGACATCTGGTCGACCGGAAAAGCGCCCTGGATGCTCTGGGAAGAATAACCGAATAAAGACGCTTTCACAGCGCCGGCACCCTGAAGAACGTCAAAAAGCCAAGAGGAGAAGACTGCATGGCATCGGTTCCGCTCAGCGCCGTCCTGCTCGCCTACAACCGGCCGGATTTTTTGCCGCGCATGCTGGACAGCGTTCTTGCGCAGCGGATGCGCTCGTTTGAACTGGTTTTGATCGACAACGGTTCCACCGACGGCCGTACCCCGGACGTGTGCCGAAGGTACGCGGAAATGGACGGCCGCATCCGGCTTCTGACCATGCCAGAAAACCACGGCCCGGCCCCCGCGCGGAACCTCGGCATCGATTCCGCGGCCGGGGAATTCCTCATCCAGCTGGACGACGACGACTTTTGCGAGCCGGACCACTTTTCGCTTCTCTACGATCTGATCACCCGGCACGACGCGGACGTGGCGATTTCCGGCTGCGGGGACGAGGTGGGCGGAGAGCGCCGCGTCAAGTACCGGTTTGACGGCGAATACGTCTGGAACAGGGAAGAGGCCGTATCCGAGTTTCTCAAGCGGGAGAAATTCCACACCGCGCCCGCTACCAAGCTCTACCGCGCGTCCGTCTACGAGGGGATCCGGTATGTGCCCGGCAAAATCATCGACGATACGCATGTGACCTACCGCCTGATGGCCAATGTGCGGCGCGCGGCGGCGCACGGCAAGCCCACCTACTGGTTCCGGAAATTCGGCGGCAATACCACCGCCTTTCTGGATCAGAACATCCTCTGGCCGGAACTATTGGACGAATACCTGCGGATGCAAAGCGACCGCGTCGCGTACATTTCCGGGCACGTGCCCGAGGAAGCGGCGCACGTCCGCTACGCCGCCTGGTCCTACATGATCTCCATGGTGGAAAAGATCCGTCTGGGGCAGGGCCCCGGATGCGAAGCGCAGCGGGAGGTCATGGAGCGGACGCTCCGGCGGAACGCGGAAGAATTTCTGCGCGCGCCGTGGCTGACCCCTCGGGAGCGGCGCCTGATGGAAGCCTACGGATTGGAGCGCTGAAATGGAGCACGCACAGTCGCCGCTGATCAGCATCATCGTCACCGTATACAATCTGGAGGGCTACATCGCCCAGTGCCTTGAAAGCCTGGCCGCGCAGCGGGAAGCGGATTTTGAGGCCGTCCTTGTCGACAACGGTTCCACGGACCGGAGCGTCGCCATTTGCAGGGACTACGCGCGCCGCTGCCCGGGGCGCATACGCCTTCTGGAGCTCCCGGCGCCGGGATGGCTCTATCGGGCGCACCGGGCCGGGCTGATTGAAGCAAAGGGTGCGTTCGTCCAGTTCATCGATGGGGATGATTACCTGGAGCCGGACTACCTTGCGCGCGCGTGCGAAATCCTGCGGGCGCGGGACCCGGATGTATTGATGGGGCGCTTTACCTGTTTCACGCAGAACCAGGGCCTGCCCTACCGGGACGCGGAACTGGACCGGGAAGCGCTGGAGGGCAGTGGTCCGGAGGCGGCCATCGCCTACCTCCGCACCGTGCCGGCCTTTCACCTGGCGTACTGGCGATACCTGTTCCGGCGCTCGCTGGCCGGCGATGATCTGTTCGCAAGCAGCCTTCCGGAAAACCGCAGTTTCCCGCTCCTGGACGCGCTGGTCACAACCCGCATCCTGTTTGCCGCCGGGTCCTTTGCGCTTTTGGAAGCGCCGTTCTACCATTACCGTTCCCGGGAGGATTCCACCTCGAGCGCGGCGCGCAAAAAGGTGCTGTGGAACGCGCAGGGCTGGATTGAATTTCTTCTGTTCCTCAAGCAGGGTTCCTATCAGGGCGGCAGGCGGCTTTTTGTCCTGGACAAGCTCTATCAGGAACTCAAGCTGATGCTGGGCAGCTTCGACGCATGGGATGACCGGGATTGGTCCGCCGTTGCGTCACAGTTTTCAAAGGTCGGGGACTGCGGCTGTCTCCTTCGGGAGGACGTACCCGAGTTCCTCCGGCGGTTCGGAGCGTTTTTGAGCGCGGGCCCTGTGGACGCGGCGGGGCTCAAAGGCTGGTTCCGGTCCGTCCGGCAGGACATCCTGGGCCGCGTCGGCCGCGTCCGTCCCGCGAACCTCTTTGTCTTTCCCGCCGGACGGTATGCGCGCCATGTGCATGGATGGCTGATCAGCGAAGGGTACCTGGGCGTCTCCTTCCTGGACAACAACCGGGAGATGGCGGGCCGGGAAATCCAGGGGGCCCGCTGCCTGCATCCATCGGAACTGGAAGCGATGCCCGCGGAAGAGAAAGAGAAGTCGCTGGTGCTGATTGCCACCATCTACACCGAACTGGACAAGGAACTGAAGAATCAGTGCCGCGCCCTGGGGCTGGCTCCGGCGCGGGTCCTGATTGTCTGAAGGGAAGGTTTCCACATGGTGACGGTATTTGGCCTGGGGTTTGTCGGGCTGACCACGGCGCTGGGCTTTGCGGAAATGGGCCACAAAGTCTATGGCGTTGAGACCAGCGCGGAGCGCATGCTGCGCATTAAGTCCGGACAGCTTCCCTTTCTGGAACCCGGGCTGGACGACGCGCTGACGCGCCACCTCGGCGGCAATTTCCTGCCCTGTGACGATCCGGCGCAGGCCGTGCGGGACAGCGACGTCGTCTACTACTGCGTCGGCACGCCCTACGGCGAAGGGGGCGAGGCCGACCTGACCTGCCTCTTCCAGGCGATTGACGAGACGCTGAAAAGTATCCACGACGACCGGTTCCGAGTCCTGGTGGTCAAGTCCACCGTGCCCCCTCCCACCACAAGGGACAAGGTGATTCCCTTCGTGGCGGAGCGGGGCTTTGAGGCAGGCGTCCGAATCGGCGTCGCCAACAACCCGGAGTTTCTGCGGGAGGGCCACTGCTGGGACGACTTCACCAATGCCGACCGCATCGTGCTCGGGGTTTCCGACGAACGCTCCGCGCAGATCCTTCGGGCTCTGTACGCAGGCGGCAACGGCGCGCCGGTTTTCTGCGTGTCGCTGAACACGGGCGAATTCATCAAATACCTCTCCAATACACTTTTGGCGACCATGATCAGCTACGCAAACGAAATGTCGGTGGCGGCGGACGTAATCGGCGGCATCAACGTCGCCGACGCATTCCGGATTCTGCTGCTGGATCGGCGCTGGTCGGGCTGCGAGATGCGAAAATACGTCTACCCCGGCTGCGGCTACGGCGGCTATTGCCTGCCCAAGGACACCAACGCCTTCCACGCGGCGCTGCGCGGCAAGGGGTTTGAGGCGAGAATCCTCGAAAATGTGATCCGGACCAACGACGAAACGCCGCGGGTGATCGCAAACCGCGTCGCGGCGGCGGCCGGAACGGAAAAAACCATCGGCGTTCTGGGGCTTTCCTTCAAACCGGATTCGGACGACGTCCGGGATACGCCGGCGGCCAAGGTGCTGCGTGCGCTTCTAGCGATGGGCTACACGCGCTTTGTCGCCCACGATCCCGTCGCGAACGCGGAGTTTCAGAGGCACTATCCGGACCTGAACGGCGTCGCCCTGTTGGAGTCGGTGGACGACGTACTCCGGGAGGCGGACGCAATTTTGATCCTGACGGCGTGGGACGTTTTCCGGACCGTGCGGGAAAGGACGACGAAGCCGGTCGTGGACGGCCGGTACATGTTGTAAAATGCTTTCAGGACGAAAGGCGGTTCTATGCGGCGCGTACTGATGACCGGGGCGACGGGCTATATCGGCGGGCGCCTCCTGCGCCGCCTGATTTCGGAAGGGATCGAAGTGGCGGTGCTGGCGCGCGACCGGACGCGCCTCCCGGCGGACCTTTTGCCGCGCCTTGAGGTGGTGGAGGGCGGCCTTGACCGCATCGAAGCGCTGGCTGGGCGCTTTTCGGGTTCGTACGATGTGTTCTATCACCTCGCGTGGCAGGGCGTCGCGCCGGAGGGCCGCAACGATTTTGACCTGCAGATGCAGAACATCCCCGCCTGCGCTGCCTGCGTTCGGGCGGCTGCGGCGCTGAAGATCCCACGCTTTGTTTTTCCCGGCTCGACGATGGAGTATCTCTACAATGGCAGGCCCATCAACGCGCTCGCGGTTCCGTCCTGCGCCAATGCGTACGGGGCGGCGAAAATCGCCGCGCATTATCTGGCGGAAGAGCAGGCCAGACAGCTTGGCGTGGGGTTTCTCTACGCGGTGGCCACCAGCGTTTACGGCGTGGGCCGGGAGGACGGCAACGTTCTGTTTTATGTCATGGAAAAGCTGATGAAGCGGGAAAAACCGTCCGTCACAAAGCTCGAACAGCCGTGGGACTACATCCATATCGACGATCTGACAGGCGCGCTCCTTGCCATCGGGGAGAGGGGCAGGCCGGGCGCGTTCTACGCCATCGGCAACGGCGAGAACCACCCGTTGGCGGAATATTTGAAGCTGGTCCGGGATCTGATCGATCCCGCGCTGCCGCTGGGCATCGGGGAAATCCCCTATCCCGGCGGACGGCGGCCGTCCTCCTGCATCGACCCAGCCGCCCTCCGGGAGGATACCGGGTTCGTTCCGGCCGTCTCCTTTGAAGCGGGCATGCGGGAAGTCGTTCGCCATTACCGGCAGAAATGGGGATGTGCCTGATGCGGCCGGATGCGGTTGTGGCGGGGGCCGGATTTGCGGGCGGCATCCTGGCCCGCGAACTGGCGGAAGCCGGAGAAAACGTGCTGGTGCTGGAGCGGCGGCAGACGATCGCCGGCAACATGTTTGATGAAGTCAATGCCGACGGCATTCTGGTCCAGCGGTACGGCCCCCACTCGTTCCATACAAACGACCGGGCCGTCTATGACTACGTTTGCCGGTTTGCCCAGATGGAACCCTACCGGTTGACCTACCGCGCCATTATCAAGGGAATTCCCGTCCCCTGCCCGTTCAATTTCACCGCGATTCGCCAGCTGTACCCGCCCGAAAAGGCCGAAGAGCTGATCCATCGCCTGCGCGCGGGATTTCCGGACAGAACGCAGGTCTCGGTCTTTGGACTGCTCGATTCCCCGGACCCCGTCGTAAAGGCCTATGCGGAAATGCTCTTTGAGGAGGATTTCCGGCCCTATACCGCCAAACAGTGGGGGCGGCGGCCCGAGGAGATTGACCCGTCGGTCATCCGCCGCGTGCCGGTGCTGCTCAATGAACGGGACAGCTATTTCGACGACCTGTACGAGTGCCAGCCCCGGCATGGTTTTACCCGGATGTTTGACCGGATGCTGCGCCACGCGCGCATTGAGGTGCGCACGGGGATCGACGCCCGATCGCGTCTGTCCTTTGACGAGGCGGCCGGGCTTGTCCGGTTCGACGGGGCGGAAATCCCCCGCGTGATCTATACCGGCGCGCTGGACGAGTTGTTTCAATGCCGGTTCGGCCCGCTCCCCTACCGCTCCCTGCGTTTTGAGTGGGAATCGCTTCCGGTGGACAGCCATCAGGAGACCGCCATCGTCGCCTACCCGAAGGGCGCGGCCTATACCCGCATTACCGAGTATACCAAGCTGCCGCCGCAGTACGCGCCGGGCAGGACGGTCATCGCCCGGGAATATCCGCTGGCTTACGATCGGGCCGCGGAAGAAGGCAACGAGCCGTATTACCCCGTCGCCGGCGCGGAAAGCCACGCCCTGCGCGACCGGTATCTGGACCTTGCGAAGCGCTACCGCAACCTGACCCTCTGCGGGCGGCTGGCGGACTACCGGTATTACAACATGGAGGACGTCGTCCGCAGGGCGCTTGAGGTCGCCGGGCGGCTCACGGACAGGCAGGCGGATGGTTTCGATGCGAAAGGAACGGAGCAGCCATGAAAATTCTGGTTTGGGGAACGGGGATTTACGCCGCGGACTTTCTGGACCGGTACCGCTTTCTCCCGCACGCGGACGGCTTTGTCAGCGGAAAGGAGCCGTCGGATGCATTCCGCAGTCAATACATGCAGGGGAAACCCTGGCTCAGCAGCTCGGATCTGGCGGATCTGCGCTTTGACATCCTCTTGATCGCGGTTTTCGACCGGGAGTACATCCGTGAAATGCTGTCGGCGTGCGAAAAGGCGGGGATTCCCGGCGAAAAAATCGTCGTAGCGGCGGATTTAGAGTCGCCGTCTCGGACGGATAGGCTAAACCCGGCGGAGAGCTTTGTCTTCAGCCTTCTCATGAGGCCCTTCCTCCCTTTCACCGCCATTCGATTTACGGAGGAATGGAGGAGGTACTATTATCTTCATGAGGCGGAGCTTCCCCTCAAAATTCAGCGCCTTTCGGGTGGATTGGACGCCGAGTCCGTGGAAACGGTGCGCTTGATGATTGAACGGAAATGCAGGATCATGCCTTTGCGTGAGCACAGCGAATTCTTCCTGAACAACGTTTCGGCCCTTCTGACGGAGACGGAGCGTGCGTTCTATGCGCAATCACCCGGGTGGGAGGAAAAAACTCGCAAGGAATACGCCCTGCCGACAGCGCTGCCCCTGGACTTTTCCGTCTTCCATTTTCATTCGGGCCTCCGTTTTTTGCCGGATGCCGCGCGGGATGGGCTGCGCGGAAGGGCCGTCATAGACGGCGGCGCGTTTTGGGGTGACAGCGCGCTTGTATTTGAGAAGTATCACCCTTCTTCCATCCACAGTTTTGACCTCATGCCCTCAACAATCACGGCGCTTGAGCGCACGGTGAAGGATCGGGGCCTCTTTAATGTGGTTCCGGTCAACATGGGGCTCGGAGACGAAGAAGGCGGCGAGGCGGACTTTTATTATAACCCGCGATACACAATGGATGGCGCAGCCAGCATTACGGGCAGCCGCTTGACGCAGAACAAGGAGCCCATTGAAACCCGGAAAATCCCCATCACCACCATCGACGCCTATGCGCGAAAGAACCGTCTGGACGTGGGCCTGATCAAGCTGGATGTGGAAGGCGTGGAGCTGCGCGTCATCCGCGGCGCGCTGGAGACGATCCGTTCCTTCCGGCCTGTGCTTCTGATTTCCATATACCATACGCCTGAGGATTTGTTTGAAATCAAACCGCTGATCGAGTCGCTGGATCTGAACTACCACTTTATGATCCGCCATCTGCATCCCGCGCTGGACAAGGAATATATGCTGATTGGATATCCCGCGTAATACGGCGCGAACAAAAGGAGCCGATTTCATGCCCGTGAATATTCTGATTGCCAGCAGCCGTCAGCATCTGCCTTATTGTTCGGTGATGCTCGAGTCCCTTTACCGGAACAACGAAGGCGAACATTTCCACGTCTATGTGATTTTGGATGGTTCCGAGCACGCGGACCTGGAGCCACTGCGCACGCAGGCGGCCAAATGGGGACACCGGATTTTTCCTCTGCCGGTCGATGTCAAGCGGTTTTGCGACTTTCCAACGCTGTTCAATCAATGGCCCAAGTTTCTATACTACAAAATTCTCGCGGCGGATCTGCTCCCGCCCGACGCGGACCGCGTTCTCTTGCTGGAAAGCGATATGATCGTCACCAAATCCGTCCGGCCTCTTTACGATACGGAGTTTGGCGAAAATCATCTGGCCGCCTGTACGCTTTTGGCGCAATACTGGAAAAACGGGTGGGAGAAGGAACTCCGCATTCGAAGGCTCAGGCGCTTGGGCATTCTTCAGGAGGACGGTTTTTTCTGCGGCGGCGTAGCGCTGCTAAACTTAAAAAAGATACGCGAGGACGGAATTGGTTACGATACGATGGTTCGGTTCGCGGAACGCCTGCATTACTGCTGGGGCGCGCCTGAGGAGCACCTTATGAACGCCATGTTCCATGACACGAGAAAAGCGATGGATCCCTTCAGCTACTGCCTGTTTCCCATGTATTGGCAGGCGGATGAGCGGCCTATCGAAGGTTCCGAAGGCGCTTACGGGACGATATTGCACTACGCGGCTTCCAGGAAAAAACCCTGGGATGGTTATGTGCTGGGCGTGGAATCCGAGTGGGATCGGATCTGGTGGAAGTACGCCGAACAAACGCCAACTGGGCCGGCGATGAAGGCGCGTTTTCTCGAGCGGCTGAACAGCGGGATGGACTATCAGGACGATGCCAAAACCATAAGCAATCTTGATTTGCACCAGAGGACGCTCGTGCGCTGGAATTATCTTCTTTACGAGAAGGGACCTGGCTTTCTGGAGGACGCCCTCTTTGAGCGAGGCATCCGCCGCGTTGCGGTTTATGGCGTAAACCTGTTTCAGGCGCTGATTGATGTGGCGCTGAAAGACAGCGCCAAGGTGACCGTCGCCTATTTTGCGGATACGTATGTCTCGCAGCCGAAGGGCGACTGGATCACGAGAAAGGCGGATGATTGCGCTTTTGACGATGTGGACGCGGTGATCATCTCCGCCATCAGCCATCGGGAAGCGATCAAGCAGCGCCTTTCGCAGGTTCCGTGCCCCGTGATTGCCTTAAACGACCTGATCCTCGAACTGCTGCCGGAAAGCTATGATCAATATACGGCGATTTTCCGTATATAGTATCAACTTGGAACATTAACGCATTGGTATAAACCGGCCCGACGGGAGTGATAGAGATGGCGAACCCCTTCATCAGCTTCGTCATCCCGGTGTACAACCGGGAGAAAATTCTTGAACGGACGGTTGCGTCCGTTCTGAACACCCCTTTTGACGATTATGAGATTGTCCTGGTGGACGACGCCTCGATGGACGGCAGCGGCGCGCTGTGCGACCGCCTGGCGGCGTCCCATCACCAGATCCGCGCCATCCGCCTGCCCGTCAACGTCGGGGTGGGCGGCGCGCGAAACGCCGGGATCGACAGCGCCCGGGGCGCGTTTCTGCACTTCTGCGACAGCGATGATTCGGTGGACGGCGCGGTTCTGCCAAAAATCGCGCAGCGCCTTCGGAAAAACCCGGACGTGGATATTTTGACCACAAACCACCGGGAGCGGACGAAAGACGGAAGCCACACGGTGCGCATTCTGGAAAGGGAGGAACGGTGCGCGGTGGACCGACTGTTGGAAGAAAAGCCCTCGCTGCTGCACCTTGGCGTCTGCCGCAGCTTTTACAACAAACGCTTTTTAGCTGAGCATCTTCTGCGGTTTCCCTCGATCCAGATCCATGAAGACCTTTGCTTCAATGGACTGGCCCTGCTCCACGCGGAAACGGCGTATGCGATGCCCGACGTTTTTTATCAGTACGACCGCTTTGTGGCCGCAAACTCCCTTGTTGCGCAATCCGGCGCGGATCAGAGTGCGGATGGATTTGATGTCTGTGCGACTGCGTTTAGCGCCTATTTTCATACGCACGGCGTAAAAGAATCGAAAACCCGAGCGGTCAATAGCTTTGTATATGCCAGCGCAATGCTTATCTTGAGTTATATCTCATCAAATACGCTCTCCGATTGGGATCTTTCTCAGGAGAATTCCCCGGAAAAAGTGCCGGCAATCGACCTTGCGCTTTCGGACCGCGCCGGCATCCGGGGCTGTGTCGCCGCCCTTTGGCGGCAGATCGCCGGGTGCGCGCGCCGGGCGAATGCGGCGGAGAGAAGCGTATTCCTGGCGCCAGCGGGCAATGTTTCCCGCTCTGTCGCCCGGATGCTTTCGGAAATCGGCGTGGAGGTATGCGGATTTCTGGACAACTCGGTGAAACAGGACAATTTTCACATCAAGGCCGCGGCGGCGGGCGGCCATTTTTCTGTGGAGGGCTTCGAGAGCGTCCTCGGCGAGGGTGAGAGGGAAAAGAGCTACGTGCTGATCACGGGTTCCGTCAACACCAGTCTTTCCATATCGCGCCAGCTGGAGGGATACGGGTGGACCTTCGGCGACGATTACATGGCGTTCATTCGTTGATTCACAAGGAGGTTTTTCCATGGATTTTCTTGTGGCGACAAGCCGCACATATTTCCCCTATCTGACGGTCGCGCTTTCCTCTCTGTACCAAAGCCATCTGGGGCAACCTGTTTGCGTCTATGTGATTCACACCGAACTTCTGCCCGATGACATTCACCTTCTGGTTGACCAGGCCGGAAGGTATGGCTGCGCCGTGCGCCCCCTGGAGGTTGACATTGGCCCGGTCAGCGAGCTTGCGACCAACCGGACAATGTCTCATGCCGCGTATTTAAGGATGTTTGCCATAGATGTTTTGCCGCCGGACATTGATCGCATCCTGTATCTGGATGCGGACTTGATCGTGCGAAAGCCGCTGACCGATCTATCTGGCCTTAATATGGAAGGGTACGCGGTTGCGGCCTGTGAAGAACCGGGATTGAATTCTCCCGATTATAAAACGCAGCTTGGCATGCCCTGTGAGCAGACCTACTTCAATTCCGGCGTGATGCTTTTAAACCTGAAGGAAATGCGCGCGGACGGGATTTCGCTGAAAACCCTGGTGGAAGTCGCAAAGACCAACAACCGGCGCGGGATCTGCTTTGATCAGGATATTCTCAATCTCGCGCTGGGCGCAAAGCTTCTGAAGCTGCCGGAGGAACAATACAACTGCGCGCCGGATGTGTTCGATCAGCTTTATGGGGACGCCGCCTCCCGAGCAGCGGCTTTCGGATCGGTCATTCACTATTTTCAGCAGGATCAAAAGCCCTGGAACGTCCCTGTCGGAAAGAAAAGCTCGGAGATCTACGATGCATGGTGGCGCTATGCGGAAGGTTCGCCATTTTATGGCCAGCTGCGGGAGGCGTATGAAAACGGCCTGAATGAACGGCTGGGAGCGCAGAACGTCGCGCTGAGGCTGTACTTCGGAACGATGATCAAGTGGATGAAGATCAGGAACCGGCGCGGGAAGATGGAGCGGTATTTGCTGGACCAGGGGTACCGAACCATCGCCCTCTACGGGGCGAATCCCTTTCAGGACATTCTGTGCGGCGATCTGAAGGACAGCGGGGTTACGATCGCCTACATTCTGGATACCTACGCGAAAGGGCGCATCAGCGGCCATGAGATACGAAACGGTGTCAAAGTCGACGACGTTGACGCGGTGATCGTTACGGCCTTCGCCCATAAAAAAGAAATTGTTGACCGGCTGGAAGCGGCATGCCCCGTGATTTCGCTCTCCGCGGTCATCAACGAAATCATCAAGCTGGCGGACTGAACGCATACGAAAAGACGGGGGAGATACGATGAATCCGATCACGGCGCAAGACCTTGAGCGCGTCTACCTGGGCCTTACCCGGCAGGAGCGCGACAGGTTTTCCGGGAGCACCATCCTGTTGACGGGCTGCGCGGGTTTTTTGGGTTTTTATCTGATGCAGTTTTTCGCGCGCTATGCCTCCGAACTGCGGATCAAAAAGATTGTCGGCCTGGACAATTTCAAGATGGGGTATCCGCTTTGGCTGAAAAACATGGCGGCCGACGGAAAAATCGAGCTGCACCCGTTTGACATCATCACGGACGACATCACCGCCATCCCTTCGGCCGCGGACGCCACGTACATACTGCACATGGCCTCCATCGCGTCCCCGACGTTTTACAGGCAATACCCCATTGAAACGCTGGATGCCAATGTCTGGGGACTTCGCAGGCTGCTGGATTTTTACCGGGAAAAGCCAATCCGAAACCTGTTGTTTTTCTCCAGCAGCGAGATCTACGGGGACCCCGCGCCCGAGAGCATCCCGACGCCGGAAACCTACCGGGGAAACGTCGAATGCATGGGCCCGCGCGCCTGTTATGACGAGGCCAAGCGCTTCGGTGAAACCATGTGCTACCTGTACAACCAGCGCTACGGCATGCCGGTGACCATCATCCGGCCCTTCAACAACTACGGACCGGGCATGCGGCTAAACGACCGGAGGGTTCCCGCGGATTTCGCCAAAGCGGTCCTGGAGAACCAGGACATTGTGCTCTATTCGGATGGCACGCCCACCAGGACCTTCTGCTACATCAGCGATTCGATCACGGGCTACCTCAAGGGGCTTGTGTACGAGCCGTTTGATGTGTTCAACATCGGCATCGACAGGCCGGAAATCTCGGTTCTCCAGCTGGCGGAAATCTATCGGGAAGCCGGCCGGGAAATCTTCGGGTATACAGGCAACATCCTGTACCGGAAATCGGAGGAGGAAAACTATCTGGCCAACAATCCCAACCGCCGCTGCCCGGACATTGGTAAGGCGAGAAACCTAATGGGCTATCACCCTTTGGTGCCCGTTTCGGAAGGCGTGCGCTGTTTCCTTCGGTACATCCATCATTCCAGGCCGGAGGAGCTGACCTGGTAGCGGCGGATGGCACGGGGGATTTTCAATTCCGGCGTGTGATGGGTACAACCGGGCCGGATCAGGAAACCGGTCGTACCGGTGTCGCGCCGCGGAGGGAACGGATCGTTTCCAGCACTTCACCCGGCGTGCTGGCGATGAAGTCCGGCTTCCCGCCGCGCAGTAGCTGCGGCGGGTCAAAGCCCCAGGTCACCGAGACGATCTTGACCCCGGCCAGCTTGCAGGCCTCGATATCCCGCAGTTCGTCGCCCACGTAGAGCAGCTCCCCCTTCTCCACCCCGAACTGTCTGAGGAACTTCCGGATCGACCGGTCCTTTCCGAAGAGGTTGTTGGAGGAGAAGATGTGGTCAAACAGGTCCATGTCGTTTTGCCGGAGAAACGCGGCGATGTTCTCCACAGAGTTCGACGAAAGCACGGAAAGGCCGATCCCCTCCGCCTTGACCGCCTCGAGCAGCGCCCTCGTGCCCTCGACCGGCTGAAGCGAGGAAATCCCCTGATGATACAGCGACAGAAATTCCAGCGAAATCGCCGGGATGCGGTGGGCAGGCAGGCCGATCTGCCGAAAGCGCTCCGGCAGCGGCATGGCCTTGAGTTTTTGTATGTCCTCCACCGCCACGGGATGGTAACGGTACTTCCCCGACAGGTCGTTGAGGATTTTGAGCGACAGGTCCATCGACCGGACCAGCGTGCCGTCAAAATCAAACAGGATGTGCGTGATCAATGCCTTGCCCTCGCATTTCGCAAATTGAAGGGATAATAGAATCTTTCTGACGCGGCGCCGGAGCGCCACATGGATTCTATTCGGCAGAAGCGGGCGCAATCCTGCCGTGCAGTGGCAATTTGTTTCATACTCCCCTTCTCCTGCCGATAAACCATCGCGCCGTCCGCCGTGACAAAACAACTGCCGCGCCATGATCGTTTCATGGCGCGGCAATGCAGATCATCAACAAAGTCCCGTTCTGCTTCATTCGCTTCTGGCGACCTGTGCGCCGGAAGCGTGTTTCTACGATCAGTGCGCGCACTGGTGGTAGAAACTGCACCAACGGTCAGTGCGCCGCCCGGAAATCCGGCAGGATTTTAGGCGCACGAAGCACTTTTTCCATCGCATCAAAAAACCATACGGGTTTTTTGATGCTCAGCACTGCCCCTGGCGGGAGGCCCGAAGGCATGGCCCCCGACGTTGGTCCCCGGTGTGATCCCCGGCATTGTAGTTCTTTTACACTTCCCCGTCGTCCTCCGGCGCTGCCGGGGGATCTTCGCGGTCGTTGCTCAGGTCGGCCTCGGCCGCTTCCGGCGAGATGTCCAGCGCATTGGGGCAGGCGTCCGGCGCGCAGGAGGCGGTGGCGCCGACGACATCGATTTCGTCCTCGTCGTCCTCGGGCTCGGCGCGGGCGACGCACACGACGCGGGCGCCCTCTTCGACGCGCATGATGCGCACGCCCTGGGTGTTGCGGCCCTGAACTGAGATGGCGGAGACCGGTGTGCGGATGACGATGCCATCGTCGGTGATGAGCAGCAGGTCTTCCCCGTCGTGTACCAATAGCTGGCTTGCCAGAAGGCCCGTCTTGTCCGTCAGGTTCATCGCCTTGATGCCCTTGCCGGCGCGGGTCTGGACGCGGTATTCCTCGATTTCGGTGCGCTTGCCATAGCCCAGCTGGGTCAGGCTCAGAACCTGCGCGCCCTCCTCCAGGATGGACATGGCGACGACGCTGTCATTGTCGTCCAGATCGATGGACCTTACGCCCATGGCGGCTCTTCCGATGGGCCGCATGTCGTCCTCGGCGAAGCGGATGGCCATGCCCTGTTCGGTGCCCAGGAACACCTCCCGGCTGCCGTCGGTCAGCGCCACGCTGATCAGGTCGTCGTCCTCGCGCAAGACGATCGCGATCAGGCCGCTCTTTCGGAGGTTCTGGAACTCGGAGAGCTCTGTGCGCTTGATCAGGCCCTTGCGGGTGGCCATGATCAGGTAGTGCCCGGCGACGCGCTCCTCCGGTACCGGCAGCATGGCGGTGACCTTCTCGCCGCCGTCCAGCTGCAAAAGGTTCACAATCGCGGTGCCGCGCGCGGTGCGCCCGGCCTCCGGGATCTCGTAGCAGCGCTTTTCATACACGCGGCCGCGGTTGGTGAAGAACATCACAGGGTCGTGGGTGGAGGTCACGTAGAGCTGCTCCACGAAGTCCTCCTCCCGGGTGGTGGCGCCGGTGACGCCCTTGCCGCCCCGCTTCTGAGCGCGGTAGGTGGCCTTGGGCAGGCGCTTGACGTAGCCGTAGTGGGTCAGTGTGACCACCATGTCCTCATCCTGAATGAGGTCCAGCATGTCGATCTCGCCGTCCAGCGCGGTGATTTCGGTGCGGCGCGGGTCCGCGTACTTGCGCTTGATCTCAAGAAGCTCCTCTTTGATGATGTTCATCAGAAGCCGCTCGTCTGCGAGGACTTCCATAAGGTGCCTGATCAGCGTCTGGAGATCGTCGTACTCCTCCTGAATCTTCTCCCGCTCCAAGCCGGTCAGCCTGCGCAGACGCATGTCCAGAATGGCCTGGGCCTGCTTATCAGACAGGCCGAAGTTCGCCATCAGGCCTTCCTTGGCTTCGCTGTCGGTGCGGGAGGCGCGGATGAGGCGGATCACCTCGTCAATGTGGTCCAGCGCGATCAAAAGGCCTTCCAGGATGTGGGCGCGGGCTTGGGCCTTGTTCAGGTCGTAGCGGGTCCTGCGGGTCACCACGTCCTTCTGGTGGTCCACGTAGTGGCTGAGCGCGTGCTTCAGCGACAGGATCTTGGGCGCGCCGTCCACCAGGGCCAGCATGTTGACGCCGAAGGTCTCCTGCATCTGAGTGTGCTTGTAGAGGGTGGACAAAACCACGTTGGCGTTGACATCCCGCTTCAGCTCGATGACGATGCGCATGCCGTTCCGGTCGGACTCGTCGCGGATGTCGCTGACGCCGTCCAGCCGCTTCTCGTGTACCAGTTCCGCGATCTTCTCAATCAGGCGGGCCTTGTTGACCATGTAGGGGATTTCCGTGGCCACGATGCGCTGGCGGTTGTTGGGCATGGCTTCGATCTCGGTGCGGGCGCGCATCAGGATGCGGCCGCGGCCGGTGGCGTAGGCCTCGTGGATGCCCGCCCTGCCCAGGATGATGCCGCCGGTGGGGAAGTCCGGCCCGTGGATGATGCCCATCAGCGCTTCGTTGGACGCGTTGGGCTCGTCAATCAACAGGATCGCGCCGTCGATCACCTCGCCCAGGTTGTGGGGCGGGATGTTGGTGGCCATGCCGACGGCGATGCCGCCGGAGCCGTTGACGAGGATATTGGGGAAACGGGACGGCAGCACCGAAGGCTGCATCAGCGTCTCGTCAAAGTTGGGGTAGAAGTCGACGGTCTCCTTTTCGATGTCGGCGACCATCTCCATGGCCAGCTTGGTCAGCTTGGCTTCCGTGTAACGCATGGCGGCCGCGCCGTCGCCGTCCACCGAGCCGAAGTTTCCCTGGCCGTCTACCAGCATGTACCGGGTGGAAAAGTCCTGCGCAAGGCGCACCATCGCGTCGTAGACGGACGAATCGCCGTGGGGGTGATATTTACCCAGGCAATCGCCCACGATGCGGGCGGACTTGCGGTAGGGCTTGTCGGGCGTCACGCCCAGCTCCACCATGGAGTAGAGGATGCGGCGATGGACGGGCTTCAGGCCGTCCCGCACATCCGGCAAGGCACGGCTGACGATGACCGCCATCGCATAGCTGATGAATGACTTTTTGAGCTCTTCCTCAATGTCGATCGGCGTCAGGTTGCCGATGTTGAATTCGTCCGGCACGTTTCAGGTGCTCCCTTCCGGCTGCTTATCGGGATCCGGCAGTCCTTCCTTAGGCCGCCGGCAAACCACTTCGGGGCTATGACCGTTTCCCTAAATGTCAAGGTCGGCCACCAGCTTGGCGTTCTCCTCGATGAACTCCTTGCGCGGCTCCACCTGGTCGCCCATGAGCAGCGTGAACATCTCATCGGCGGAGATGGCGTCCTTGAGCGTGACCCGGTACATGGAGCGGGTCTCCGGGTTCATGGTGGTATCCCACAGCTGTTCCGCGCTCATCTCGCCCAGGCCTTTGTAGCGCTGGATCTCAGGCTTGGCGTCCCGGCCCATGTCGTCGAGCAGGGCCTGCAGCTGGGCGTCGGAGTAGACGTAGCGCAGCGTCTTGCCCCGGGTCACCTTGTACAGCGGCGGCTGCGCGATGTAGACGTGGCCGTCCTCGATGAGCCTGGTCATGTGGCGGTAGAAGAAGGTGAGCAGCAGGATGCGGATGTGGCTTCCGTCCACGTCGGCATCCGTCATGCAGACGATGCGGTGGTAGCGCAGCTTCTCCGGGTCGAACTCCGCCCCGAAGCCGCCGCCGAAGGCGGTGATCATCGCCTTGATCTCGGCGTTGGCCAGCACCTTGTCCATGCGGGTCTTTTCGACGTTCAGGATCTTGCCGCGCAGCGGCAGGATGGCCTGGAAGTGGCGGTCGCGCCCGGTCTTGGCCGAGCCGCCTGCGGAATCGCCCTCGACGAGGAAGACTTCGCACTTGGCCGGGTCCCGCTCCGAGCAGTCGGCAAGCTTTCCGGGCAGCGCGGCGGATTCCAGCGCGGTCTTGCGCCGGGTCAGGTCGCGGGCCTTGCGCGCGGCTTCCCGCGCGCGGGCGGCGGAGAGGCATTTGTCCAGAATCGTCCTGGCGATAGAGGGGTTTTCCTCAAAGTAGACGGTGAGCTTTTCGGCCACCATGGAATCCACCAGCGTGCGCACCTCGCTGTTGCCCAGCTTGGTCTTGGTCTGGCCTTCGAACTGGGGCTCCATCAGCTTGACGGACACGATGGCCGTCAGGCCCTCGCGGATGTCCTCGCCGGTCAGGTTGGCGTCGTTGGGCTTGAGGATGCCCGCCTTGCGGCCGTAATCGTTGATGACCCGGGTCAGCGCCGAGCGGAAGCCCGCCAGATGCGTGCCGCCCTCGGGGGTGTGGATGTTGTTGGCGAAGCAGAACACACTCTCGTTGAAGCCGTCGTTCCACTGCAGCGCGATTTCGATGGAGGTGGCTTCCCGGACGCCCTCGATGTAGAGCGGAGGCTTGAACATCGCCTCTTTGTTCTTGTTCAGGTATTCCACGAAGGAGACGATGCCGCCTTCGTAGTGGTATATCTTCTGCTGAACGGGGTCCGTCCGCTCGTCGATCAGCTCGATCTTGATGCCCTTGTTGAGGAAGGCCATCTCGCGCAGGCGGGTGCGCAGCGTGTCGAAATCAAAATTTCCGGTTTCAAAAACGCCTGGCTCCGGTTCTTCGCCGGTTTTCACATCCGGCAGAAAGCGGATGGTGGTGCCGGTGCGGTCGGTCTCGCCGACGATCTTCAGGTCGTACAGCGGCTTTCCCCGCTCGTACTCCTGCTGGTAGAGCTTGCCGTCCTGGTAGACGTTCACCTGAAGGCGCAGGGAGAGCGCGTTGACCACCGACGCGCCCACGCCGTGCAGGCCGCCGGAAACCTTGTAACCGCCGCCGCCGAATTTGCCGCCGGCGTGCAAAACCGTCAGGCACACCTCAACGGCGGGCCGCCCCATCTTGGGGTGAATGCCCACCGGGAAGCCGCGGCCGTTGTCCTCCACGGACACGGAGCCGTCCTTGTGCAGCGTGACAATGATGTGGTCACAAAAACCGGCCAGCGCTTCGTCAACCGCGTTGTCGACGATTTCATACACCAGATGGTGCAGGCCGCGCTCGTCGGTGGAGCCGATGTACATGCCGGGCCTGCGGCGCACCGCCTCCAGGCCTTCCAGCACTTGAATTTGATTTTCGTCGTATTGCTGGCTATCGGGTTTGATGGACATCCGGGCACCTCTTAAAATTTTTCTTCTATATTATTATAGCACTTTTCTGCATTTCATGCCAGCCCTCCGGACTGCGTTGGAACATTTTACATGGCCCCCTGGTATTTCTTCACCCCGGCGTAAGAAAACCGGGCCTTTTCGAGGCCCGGCTCGCCGAGGACGCGGAGAATGCGGTTACACAGCCATCGTCCTATTTCCAGATTGGTCCGTTCGGAGTGATCTTCATCAGGCAGATGTCGTCGCCCATTTTGATGCTCTTGAGCAGTTCCACATCGACTTCACAGGCAAAGGCTTTCTCAAAGAGAACCTTGCTGTATCCTGTCGTGCACTGGCACCAGGCGTCCGTCTCCAGCCGATCCACCTCCGCCAGCATCGGGCATGGGCAAAACGGAAACCTCAGATAGAGCTCGCCGTCCTGGCAGTATAACCCGGCAGCCTTCGCGCTGTCCTGCCCGGCGAATTCCTCCAGGCTGGAAGACGATTCCATCAGGGATTTCAGCAGCGCGAGCTTCTCGTCCATTCCATATCCGCACTGGCAGTGCATCCGGATCTGCTTGATGGAAGGTCGGTCAAACCGGTTTTCCAGACGGCGCATCGCGGACTTGACCCATGCGGAGTTCGCCTCCGGCGCGCCCATCCCGTCCTCGCCATAGACGACCATTGCCGCGGTTTCTTCATCGCTCGCCGTCGCTACCGCGCCAAAAAGAGCCTGCTCCTGAATTTTTCGTACGTCAAACATAGAATCCCCCATGCTTTCTTTTCTGATTGTTCAAATGTATACGAAACCAAGGCTGCGGTATCGCGCCGCAACCGGTTCGTCACAAGACCCAATCAGAGAAAGAATGGCTCAAGCATCAGGAAAATTCCTCCATTGCGGGTTTATGGTAACACCTCGACGCGCTGATGTCAACCCGCAGCTTCCGCCGGTTGAGGGTCACCGCCCCCTGCGCGCGGCGCGGTTCGATGGCATAACGGGGGCTTCCGCCGCGCAAAATGCACGCTGCCGTTGGCAGCGCGCATCGTTTTGCCTGTGTGGATGTCCGGAGGGATTCAATCCCCTCGGGCGAGGGTCAGTGGGCGGCGCGCACGGCGTCAGTCCCCTGCCCCTTAGGCCTTCTTCAGCGCCACGGCGATCTTCGCGGCCAGCGTGGCGTTGTTCAAAACGAGCTGAATGTTGGAGGCGAGGCTATCGCCGCCGGTGATCTTTTGGATTTTGTCCAAAAGGAAGGGCGTGAGCGCCTTGCCGCCGATGCCCAGACGGCCCGATTCGGCCACGGCGTCGTCAATGGCCTGATTGATGACGGCGGGGTCCATCGAATACTCCTCGGGGATGGGGTTGGTCACCAGCATGCCGCCGGAGAGGCCCATTTCCCGCTTGGCGGAAAAGGCCTGGGCGATCTCGTCCGGCGTATTGAGGCGGTAGTCCACCGGGAGGCCGCTTTTCCGGGTATAGAAGGCGGGCAGCTCGTCGGTTCCGTAGCCGATCACCGGCACGCCGCGGGTCTCCAGGTACTCCAGCGTCAGCTTGAGGTCGAGAATGGACTTGCAGCCCGCGCAGACCACCACGACGGGCGTCATCGAAAGCTCGTCCAGGTCCGCGGAGATGTCCATGGTCACTTCCGCGCCCCGGTGCACGCCGCCCACGCCGCCGGTTGCAAACACCGGAATGCCCGCGAGGGACGCGATGATCATGGTCGCCGCCACCGTGGTCGCGCCGTCCAGGCCCTTGGAGACGAGCACCGGCAGATCCCGGCGGCTGGCCTTGTAGGCTTTGGTCCCGAGCTTACCCAGGTACTCGATCTGTTCCACGGTCAGCCCCGCGCAGAGCCTGCCGCCCAGCACCGCGATGGTCGCGGGCACCGCGCCGGCGTCGCGCACGGTCTTTTCCACCTTCAGCGCCGTCTCCACGTTCTGAGGGTAGGGCATGCCGTGGGAGATGATGGTGGATTCCAGCGCCACAACGGGCTTGCCCGCCGCCAGCGCCTCCTGAACTTCCTTGGAAATGAGCAGATGCTTGTTCATGTCTTCCTCCAAATTGTCGGTTGCGCGCTTCCGGCTTGCGCTTTTCGGAAGCAGGGCTTTTCTTTTCGTTCCGGCAGACTCTATTATCCCGCATCCCGCGCGCGCGGTCAAGCGTTCTCCGTGCGATCGCGCCGCGCAAGGGGCCGTCCGATTCTCTTTCTCCGCACCCGCTTCGCGAATTCCGCCGTTCGATTCCTTTTCTCCATACCCGCGCATCGCGGCCTGCCGCCCGATCCCTTTCCCCGTTCCCTTGCGCAGTGTCAAGGGGGATCATCCCCCTTGCGGGGGACCGGGGGCGGACCCTCCGGCGTTCCCTGGCGTTCCCTTTCGTTTTACGCTTCCAGCGACTGCTGCGCGGCTGCGCGCATGGCCAGTTCCGCGATGGCGAAGGGCGGCAGCCCCAGGCGCAGGCCGTGGGCGATGGCGGCGGTGGCCGCGTCGCCGCAGCCGTTGTAGTTGACGCCGTGCAGCGCCTCGCTGGGAACGCGCACAGGGCCTTCCGGGCCTGCGTACAGCATGCCCATCGCGCCCAGTGAAAGAAATACGCGCTTGACGCCCAGCGCGTTCAGCGCCGCCGCCAGCGCCTCAGGCGCGTCATCCGGGGAGAGTCCGGTCAGCACGGCCGCCTCGGCGCGGTTGGGCTTGATGGCGTCAAGGCGCGAAAGGATGCCCCGGAGCCGCGCAGCCTTGGGTGCGGACACCGGATCGGCCACCAGCGGCCGCTGCGCAAGCGCCGCCAGATGGGCGAGCGCGTCCTCCCGCAGGTTGGCGTCCACCACAATCAGGTCGCTCTCGTTGATCATGGGGAGCCGCGCCTCGATTTCTTCCGGCCCCAGCGCTTCCATCGCCGCCATGTCGTTGACCGCAAGGCGCAGTTCGCCCTCGGGACCGTTGATGCACAGGTAGTGACAGCTCGAAGAAACCGGCATCGCGCCCACAAGGCCGATGCCCAGATTTTCGCAGTCCGCCCGCGCGAACGCGCCGTCCGCATCCCAGGACAACGGCGCGACCAGCTCCACCCGCTCGCCCAGTTTCCGAAGCGACCGGGCGATGTTGCGGCCCACGCCCCCCGCCGAGATCCGGACGTCGCCGGGGCTGCTGTCGCCGGGAAGCGGCTCCCGCTTTGGCGTGCCGATGATGTCAATATTCAGTCCGCCGACCACCACAATGTATGCCATGAAACCTCCTCGCGGAGAGGGAAGCGGGGGAACGCCGGAGGGCGCCGCCCTCCGGGCCACCCGCAAGGGGGGGATCGTCCCCCCCTTGACCCCTCACATGAAAATGCCCGCAAGCGGGCATTTTCGGGAATATTCGGGTGTATGATTTGCGTCCGTCAGACGTTGATGGCCTTGGCGCTGGCCAGCAGGTAGTCCTCGGCTTCCTTCGTCCACAGCCTGTCAGGGCAGAGCTCGGCGAGCTTCTGGAACAGCGGCTCGGTCTTGCCCTTCTCGGCGAAGTCGTCGATGGCGGTCAGCGGCAGCGAAATGCCGGTATAGATCAGCTTCTTGCCGCCGGGGATCTTGGGCAGGTTCATGGTGGTCTCGATGACCGCGTCCAGGCCGCCGATGTGGGTAATCATGCCGGAGGGGTTCAGCCTGCCGTCGGCGATCATCTGAAGCGACTCGATCATGTCGGCCGTGTTGCCGCCGGAGGTGCCCACGATGTGGGTCGCGGCGTAGTGCACGTTGTAGAAGTTGAACTGGGCGGTCAACTGGGTGTTGGTGGGGCCGGCGAAGAAGTTCAGGCAGCCGTCATAGCCCAGAATCTTGTCGCCCTGCTCAATGACCGCGGCCACCGGCGCGAAGACCAGCACGTCGTCGTAGCCCTTGCCGCCGTTCTGTTCGAGGAGCAGCGCGATCGGGTCTTCGACCTTGGTGTTGAGGTAGATCAGCTTCACGCCGTGCTTTGCGGCCTCTTCCACGGTGTAGATGGAGGCGGCGCGATCCAGGCGGGGCTGGTCGATGTCGGTAACGACCAGGAGGCCGGGCTTCCGGTCGCAGTGGATGGCGTAGTCGATGGCGCCCAAGCCCATCGGACCCGCGCCGGCCAGGATGGCCATGGAGCCGCCCTCTTTGATGCCCATGATGTGGTCATACTTGCCCATCTGGGTGTGGTAGATGGCGTGGTAGGTGCCCACGATGCAGGACAGAGGCTCCGAGACCGAGCCGTAGAAGTAGGCCGGGGCCTTGTAGTCCAGCAGGCAGTCCATCTCCATGACTTCGTTGGCCAGGATGCAGTAGGTCATGTCGCCGCCCATGTAGGGGTAGGCGTAGCCGGGGGTGGCCATGGAGCCTTTGTAGTTGAGCGCGGGCTGGATGGTGAACTTGTCGCCCGCCTTGTATTTGTGCGCCCACTTGGTGCCCACCGCCACGATGTCGCCGCAGAATTCGTGGCCGATGACGACGGGGTTGGTGGCGATGTCCTTCGGGACGCGCTTATGGTCGCTGCCCTGAATGGTGGCCTTATAGGTGGACATGCAGATGCTGTCCGAGACGATCTTCACCAGAATTTCGTCGTCCTTGAGGGCCGGAAGCTCAAAGCTTTCCAGGCGCAGGTCGTTTTTCCCGTAAAGCCTGACAGCAGTGGTTTTCATGAATTTCCCTCCTTACGCATTGAGTACCATTTGATACAACGGCTCGTCCGGGGACAGGCCGCAGATTTCGGTCAGAGCGCCTTCCAGGCCCTTTTCCTGATAGACGCGGCGCACGCGCTGGGTTCCCTCGTCCGAATTCTCGTACAGGAAGCCCATGCGGATGGCTTTGGCGATGGTCGCGGGCGTTCCGCCGTGCTTGATGGACAATTTTGCGCTGCCCACCAGCCGGTCGTCGGGGCCCAGTTTCCGGAGGCTGTCCGCGCCCAGGCGCAGGAGGTCGTCCCACATATAGGAGTTTTCGATCAGCGACATCATGCGGACGGTCCACTTTTCCATATCTTCTTTCGAGAAGCCGTACTCGCCGGAGAGGCCGACGGCGGCTTCCTGGAGCGCGGAACGCAGCATCGGGCCCAGCGCCGGGTCGGCGGCGGCTTCCTTGATGTAGGTGAAGCGCCGGGGCATGCCAAGGTAAGCGCCGGTTGCGTGCACCATGTTGAGGGTGTAGATCTTGCGCACTTCCTCGGCCTCGATGTGGTCGGTCAGGCGCAGCATCGGAAGCGACGGCAACGGGCCCTTGAAGCCCTTTTTATCGGCCACCAGCTCCGGAAAGCCGTTGGTGAACACGGCCAGCGGGTCCTTCTCCAGGTACTCCTTGGGCGTCTGGGGCACGATGCGCATAACCACCGTGACCGACAGGCCCACCTTGTGATGCACATAGGAAAGCACGTTCTCCTCGCCCGCGAACACGCGCTCGAGGGCCGCGAAGAAGGCTTGGTCGGGCATCATGGAGTTGACGGAGAGCACGATGTCCATGGGATCGTCGGGCGTTCCGTTCGCGCGCGCGCGGATGTAGGGAGACAGCATGTCCGCGAGGGAATCCAGCATGGATGCCTGCACCGCCGCCGATACGATCGGGTGGGGCAGGAGCATCTTCTCCATGATTTCACTGCCGTCGTCGATGTGCAGCGCGTCATAGGACTCGATGCGCACCGAGGCCATGCCCTCGTTGGTGGCTTTCCAAATGGTGTAGCCGTCCGCCGCGCGCAGCTGCTCGATCAGCGGGCGCACCATGTCCACAAAGGTCAGAGAGTAGCCGGGCTGGCTGAACACCTCGGCCAGGAAGCCGCGGCCGATGCGCCCCGCGCCCCAAATGATGACCGGTCGATTGCTCATTTTATCCCTCCGTCAGGTCAGCTGCTGGCCGCCGGTCACGTTGATGGCCTGGCCGGTCATGTAGGAGGATTCGTCGGACAACAGGAACACCATCAGGTTGGCCACGTCCTCATATTGGCAGCCGCGCTTCATGGGCACCTGGTTGACGTATTTTTCGCGGATTTTTTCTTTGGTGGTTCCCTGGTTGCGGGCGTACTGCTCGTAGAGGGAGTTGACCCACAGGGGGCTGTCCAAAAGGTTTCCGGGGCAGATGGCGTTGATGCGGATGTTTTCTTCCGCCAGTTCCAGCGCCAGCGACTGGGTGAGCCCAACGCCGCCGAACTTTGACGCCGCGTAGGCGCAATTTTTGGAAGAACCTTTTTTGCCCGATTTGGAGTTGATCTGAACGATGGAGCCTTTGCCGTTTTTGCGCAGGTAGGGGACCACCGCCTTGCAGGTATTAAAGTAGCCGTTGAGGTTGACGTCCACCACTTTGGCGAACTGCTGATAGGTCAGCTCCTCAATGGGGCCGGAGAGCAGAATGGCGGCGTTGGAAACCAAAAGGTCGATCCGGCCGTATTTTTCCTCGGCGGCCTTGCACATGGCCGCACAGTCGTCGAAACTGGTCACGTTGACCTTGACCGCGATGGCGTCCTGAAGCGTTGCCGCCACGGCCTGCGCCGCGTCAAAGTTCATATCGGCGACGACGACCTTTGCGCCTTCGTCGGAAAGCCTCTTGGCCAGCGCCTCGCCCAGGCCCTGCGCCGCGCCGGTGATGACCACCACGCGGTCCTTCAAACGTTGACAATCAGACATACCGTTTCCCTCCTCAAGCGGATACCTTTTCGTTCATAATGATAGCAGTTTGGACAAATCTTCACTAGCCTGTTCATGTAAAGAGAGCGGATGAAATCTGCTACGCGGTCCCGTCCGCCCCGTCCGAGAAAAACAGCGCGGCTGTTTTTCTTGGGCAAAATGACGCCTCGCCCGCCCGAAATGCCCGTAGGGTTGGCGGACGCATTGCTTCTCGCTTCGCGCCAAAAAACCAAACGGGCGTTTTGATGCACAAGGCCGGCCGGGACACGCATGTCCCGGCCGGCCTCAGACTGTCAAAAAAGCTCCCCATGAGGGAGTTTTTTTGATATAGTAGAGTTG
>CALGYL010000310.1 GCA_937934775.1 uncultured Clostridia bacterium | reverse complement strand
TGGGGCAGGTCAACCTGGTTTCGGGCGAACTGGCAGAGGATTACGCCATGTACTTTACCGCATCCGAGCAGGTGCCCTCGCTGGTGGCCCTGGGCGTTTTGACACAGGACAGCGTGATTTCCGCCGCCGGGCTGATCGTGCAGATGCTGCCCGGCGCGTCTGACGATGCGCTGAGTCGCGTGGAGGGAATCGCCCCAAATCTGAAGGGAATCAGCCAGACCATGGACGGCGTGGACCTGGACGAGGGCGTTTCGCGCCTTCTCGGGCCGCTGTCGCCTCAGGTGATCGGAAAGCTTGACACCCGATACGAGTGCGATTGCAGCCGGGACCGCGTCGAGCGTGCGCTGATCTCGATGGGCGAGGACGAGCTTGTCTCGCTGATTGAGGAACAGGGCTGCGCCGAGGTCGGCTGCCAGTTCTGCGGCAAAATACGCCAGTTTACCGGGGAGCAGCTTACGCAGCTGCTGGAGAAGGCGCGTTGAGGAGAATCCATCCGGACGCGCGCGCTTCCGCTTCGCGCCCGTTCGCGCCGACGACTGCTTGAGACGCTTCTGAAGGAGATAAAAATGAGCAAGGTTGTGCCCTTTTCCCGCAGTGCCGCCTACCTTTACCAGCGGGCGGTTAAAAACCGGCGGGAAGGACATCTGCTGGACGCGCTGGAATTGACCCGGCGCGCGCTGGAGAAGGATCCGGAAAACGTCGATTATGAACTCGATCTGGCGCAGGTTCTGTGCGATCTGGGTTGCTATGTGCAGTCCAACCGCATCCTGACGCGCATGCTCGCGCAGGATGCGACGCTTTCTGAGTGCTACTTCGGTCTGGCGTGCAATTTCTACGGCATGAATGACGCCGATTCCGCTTACAAGGCGCTGATGTGCTTTCTGTCCGAGGACCCGGAGTCGGCGGGCCGTCAGGAAGTCGGAGAACTCTTGCACAACCTGTTTGTGGCCCGGACGCTCGGGGATCACAAATCCCGGCGCAAGGCCAGGGCGGCCAAGCTGGCCGCCAAGGGCGTCGCGATGATGCGCGCAAGCGATCTTCCGGAAGCCGAGCAGGCGCTCAGACGCAGCCTTCAGATCAGTCCCCGCAACAGCCAGACCCGGGCGCTTATGGCCATGTGTCTCGCCATGAAGGGCAATTTGGAGAGCGCGGTAAAGGAAGTGGCCCGTTCGCTCCGGCCCGTGAAGCCGCCGCTTCGCGCGCTGTGCATCGCCGCGCAGATCGAAAATGCCACCGGCAATCCCGAGGCCGCGGCCAAATTGATGGATCAGGCCGCCGCCCGCAACCCCGATGGTTCAGACCTTCGCATGCTGCTCAGCGCCGCCTGCGAACTGAAAATGGACGAGCGGGTTTTTGAACTGACGCAAAAGGCGCTGATCGAAGCCCCGTATGACAGGCAGCTTCTGCACCTGTGCGCAGCCGCCATCGTCAATACCGCGCGCCCGCTGGATCGCGCGTCCCAGTGCTGGGCCCGCATCCGAAGGCTGGAGCCGGGCGACGACGTGGCCGGCTACTATCTGGCGCATCCGGATCACAAGCCCATCCCCTACGCGTACCGCCTGCCCAAGGAGGAGGTCGACAAGCGTGCCGACTACCTAGCGGAAATCGCCCGAAGCGGGCTGGAAGGCGTAGAGACCACCTGGAAGCAGGGAGAAGAGCTTCACCGCACGGTGAAATGGGCGCTGGAGTGCGAGGACGCGGTGTTTCTGCGCGCCGGGGTCAACCTCCTGTCCGCGGTGGAGACGCCGGAGGCTGAATGGCTGCTCCGTCAGGTGATGCTGGAACCCGCCGCCGCTCAGTCACTCAAGCACCAGGCGCTTACGCTCCTGGGCCTTCGCGGCGCGAAGCCGCCGTTTTTAATGACCGGAGAGGACAAATTCTCGCTGGCGAGCGCCGTGGACAGCGGACAACTGCCCAAGCTGCCGCTGGCCTACCGGCGGGTGCTCAAGCGGGCGGTCTACACCGGCATGTCGCTCAAGGACGACTATCCAGCCCGGCTCACGATGCTGTGGCTGCGCTTTTCCGCCGCGCTGGGCGACACGCTGCCCGCGCTCAAGGACCTGAACGGCTGGGCTGCGGCGCTCAACCTGTGCCTGGCCCGGATGGACAAACTGGACGTGGACGAGGACGAGCTGGCGGAGCTGTTCCGCTGCTCCCGCCGCAAAATGGAGCATATGGCCCGCCGTATTTCGCGTTTGGCGCCGCTTGAACCAAAGGAGAAGAAGAGCGATGAAGCCGATTGATTTTGACCGCATGTTCGCCGACTACGCCCACACCTGGGTGCACGAGCGCATGAAAGTAGAAAAAAACCTGGATGTTATTGAGGCCGGGGTTCCCGATCTTTACCGCGCTTGGCTTGAAAAGCCGCAGAGCTTTCTGGACGGCGCAACCCCCGCGGAGTACTTTCGGCGATACACTACGCCGGAAGACCTGATCGCCCTGATGGAGGAATACCGCGCCGCGGGCATCGCGGTGCCCGACCCGCTGCTGGAGCGGCTGGACGATATGGGCGCGGCGGCCATCCGCCCGCTTGTCGCGCTGGCTGGGAATGAGAACGAGGATGTCGCGCTTCGGATGACGGCGCTGAATCTTCTGATCGAACTGGAGGCCGAGGAGCCGCTTCCGCTCTGCTTGGACCTGATTGACCACCGCGAAGCGGAGGACGAGCTGGCCGACGTGGCGGCGGAACTGATCGCGGCCCTGGGCGACCGGGCGGCGCCCGCGATGCTTGAGCGGCTGGAGGGCGCCAGCGACGCCGCGACCGATACCTATTTGGATCTCCTATGCAACTTTCCGGGCGACGAACGCATCTATGAATTGACAGTGAAGCGTTTCCTGCGCCTGGCCGACCGGCGGGCGCTGTACGCCAATTTCCTGGCCAAGCTGGGCGACGAGCGCGCGCTGGAACCGCTTTTCCGCGTGATCGCGCTGTCCGACCTGAACTATCTGGATTACCTGGAGGTGCGCAACGCCATTGAGGTGCTGGGCGGGGACCCGCCCGCCGGCGACCGCTCCTTCGATGGCGACCCGGCCTACGAGTCCCTCAAGAACATGAACTGAAGCCAGACGCTTGGAGGATGAATTATGTACTGCAGCGCCTGCGGAAAGAAATGCCCCGAGGGCGCCCGCTTCTGCGCGTATTGCGGCGAAAAACTCCCGGAGCTCCCGCCTGAGCGGGCGATACTGGGAACCGAGGAAGCCGTTATGCCGGAGCTCGCGCCCGTGATGGCGTCGGAGACCGTCTCCGCGGCCTCGACGCCCGTTCCGGAAGCGCCCGCCGCGACGGCCTCGCCTGAGAAAGCGGAACCGGAGCAGCTGGATCTGGACTTTGACAAACTGGCGGAGGGCGAACCGCGCCCGGACGCGCTCAACCGACAGAAGCCGGGAACCGCGAACCCATTCCAGCGGCCTCAGCCGCTCTTTGGCCGGACGGACGAAGCGCAGACGGTGCGCCCGCTGGCGGCCAACCCCGCGCAGCCGCTGCGCGGCGCGGCGGCAGAGGCGGCGATGACGGTCGAATCGGCGGAAGAGCTTCCGCCCGATGTGCCGGACGAACCGGATTTTTCTGACGCGGCGGCCCTGCCGCCCCTTAGGCGCAGCGACCGGAGAGCACGGCTGTCCACGCCGGAAGAGGACGACGAATGGGTGCGCCCCGCCAAAGACCGGGAGGAACCGGACGAGGCCGAAGAGGATTCGGAGGACGATCTGAGCGTTGATCCGGGCGCCGATGACGATCCGGAGGATGATCTGCCGTCCGGACCTTCCCGAAACAGCCGGAAGGAGGAAGCGCCCGCGAGGCACTTTCTCTTCGGCGGAGGACAGCAGCCCGCCAAGCGCTCGCTCTTCGGCCGCGCGGAACGGCCCGCGAAGCGCGCGCTTCAGGAACGGGAGGAGGCGCAGCACGCGACGCGCTCACCCTACGACCGCGAGGAGCCGCCCGCAAGGCGATCGCCTTACGACCGGGAGGACGAACGTCCTGTCAAGCACGCTTCCCACGAACGGGAAGAGGGGGCGCATCTGAAGCGTTCCGCCTATGACCGGGAGGAGGAGCAGCCCACAAGGCACGCTCCGCACAGCCGGGAGGAGGAACGGCCCGCGAGGCGTTCCCCCTACGAACGGGACGGTGAGCGCCGGGCGGCCGGAGCGCATGAAATGCCGGACCGGGCGAGGCCCGCGCGCAACATCCAAGGCAAGGCGGTCACGGCGTCGGGCGGCATGGTCACGCCGCCGGCGCGCCGGTCGTCCGTCAGGTCATCAAGCCCCTACGGCGCCAAGAAGCGGCCCGCGGGCAAGAAGGATCTGTTCTTCGAGGACCTGGAGACGCCCAGGGAGAATTTTTATGACGAGGCGGCGGAGGAGCGAACGCTGTCCCGCCGGGTCAAGTCGATTGTGGCGATCGCACTGGTGGTGGGCGTCGTGCTGGTGGCCATCTGGCTCATGTTCACCCCCGGCGGGCAGATGGTCCGCGCGCAGTTGAATCTGGGTGCGCCGGCCTCCGCCTACAAGGATCTGGGGGATCAGAACCGAGCGGGCGGGCAGATCCAGCGCGCCGCCGACGCCTATCACAGCGCGTTCCGGCTGGATCCCAAGAACTACGAATACGCGCTGCTGGTCGCCCAAACCCAGGACATGGTCGGCAATCTGGACAACGCGATTACCGCCTACAAGCAGTGCGTGGTGCTCAAACCCACCGAGGCCGAGCCCTACAAGCAGCTGGTTGAACTGTATAAACAGAAGGGCGACAATCAGGCGGCGGAGAACTTTCGGGCGGAAGGGTATAAACAGACGGGCGACGCCTCTCTGGCGCCTGCAGCCTGAGCTGGAGGGGATCAACCATGAAAAAGGCACTTTGTCTGATGCTGGTTGCGCTGATTCTGTTGCCTGCGCTGCCTGCCGCGCTGGCCGAGGCGGCGCAGACAGCCGCGCCGGAGGCGGACCAGGCCGCGTTGCCTGACGAAGGCGTTGCGGACGCGCCGCAGGATGCCGCCGCCGATCAGACCGCGCAGCTGGATGACGGAGCGCAGCCGGACGCAGCCGCGCCGGAATCCGCGCCGCAGGCCGGTGACCGCACCGTAGACATCGACGGGCAGTTCACCTTCACCTGTCCCGGCACGCTGACGCCCAACGACATCAACCAGCAGGACATGGATGACGGACTGCTCTACTCCGCCTTCAGCGACACCATGGGCGTGGACATTTATAAATACCCGGAGCAGGACGGCGACACGCTGGACAGCATCTACCAAACCTACAAGACCGACGACAGCATGAGCGAAGTTACCCTGGCCACCGTAAACGGCGTCAAGGTGCTGGTCTACCGGATCGATGAAACCGGCATCAACGCAACCCTCATGGGCGACACCGGCTTCATGTACGATATCATGTTTACCTACCAGACGCCGGAGGAATACCAGCTTCTGGGAAAGATGATCGGCTCCCTCAAAAAGGCCGGGGCGTAAGGCCCGCGGTTTGCCTGGGAGCGCCGCCGGAAGGCTTCGCTCTCCGGACCACCCGAAAGGGACAGGATGTCCCTTGACCCCGCGCAAAGATTTTAGTAAGGTTTTCGGGTCAGGCATTCAAACGGAGAGAGCGTAAACTCTCTCCGTTGTCGCATGGCTGAAAGGATGGATTTGACATGACGGAAATGTTGAATACTCAGCGACTGACCCTTCGGCGATTTGCGCCAACTGACGGTGAGGACCTGTATGAGGTTCTCTCTGATGAGGAAACGGTGAGGTTTGAGCCCTACGGTGTTTTCACTTTGGAGGAAGCGCAACGTGAAGCGGAGAGAAGGGCTTCGGATGACGCGTTCTGGGCTGTGTGTTTCAAAGAGACGGGCAAGCTGATCGGAAACGTCTACTTTGCCCTTCAGCAGCCGGACTCGTACAAGAACTGGGAGATCGGCTATGTGTTTAGCCGCAGCTATGGCGGTCGGGGCTTTGCGACGGAAGCGGTTCATCGGGTGATGCGATATGGGTTTGAGGAGTGCGGCGCACATCGGATCGAGGCATACTGTAATCCAGAGAATGTGCGTTCCTGGACACTTTTGGAGCGCGTCCACATGCGCAGAGAGGGGCATTTCCTGAAAAAGGCCTTCTTTATGCTGGATCCCTCCGGTCACCCCCTCTGGCACGACGCCTACGCCTACGGTCTGATGGAGGAGGAGTGGGCGAGCAATCAAATCCATTAAAAGTGGAAACAGGATCTGCCGTCGTTTCCGTCGGTGGTGAGGGCGATTTTACCAAAGCCGTTCCGCAGGCATTCCGCGTGGAGGGCTTCCGCCTCCCGCTCGTCCTTGTCATAGATTTCATAGAAACCGCCATCATAGCAGATCAGCATGAACGCTCGCTGGCCGGGGATTCGGAATAGTCCTCATACCAATGCGAATGATTAAGGCATCCAAAGAGTAGAGCAACACAGCGGTGCGCGATAAGATCCGACGCAACGATGCGTTCATCATTCAAATTGGATCAAGCCCCTGATCATGATACCGCGTTCTCTCGCGGTGTGGGCGGGCACATCGGGCGCAGGCGGCGGTTTTGCTATTCGTCCACCAGGATCTGAATTTTCTCGGTGAAATCCCGCCCGGCGCGGCGCAGGATCGGGTCGGCCGTGGTCAGCCCCCACACATCGGTGGCGCGGCACTCCATCCGGAAGCAAGGCTCGTTTGAGAGCAGCGATGCCTGGGAGACGAGCAGCACCTGGCCGTGGGTGGCGATTTCCCGAAGCAGCGGCCTCGCCCGGTCGCGGAAACCCAGAATCCGGGCGTAGGGAGGGCTTACGACCGAATCGGTCAGCGCACGGTCCATGCCCAGGAGCGCGTGTACTAACAGGCGGCTGAGCCGGGCCATCGTATACCGCTTGCACTTGAGGGCGGTCAGGAGCGACTCCCGTCCGGCGGCGGCCCCGCACAGTTTCTTGACCCGCATCTCTAGGCCCTCGCTCACATCCGGCAGCGCCGCGATCTGCGCGGCTTCAAGGGCGCGCAGACGGTAGAGCAGCAGATTGTCCAGCGCGGCCATGTTGGAAAGCTTCGCCCAGCCGCCCGCCCGGATCAGCGTCGCGGCGGATTCGGGCATGGCTTCAAAAGCCTCCCGCTCCCGCCCGTCGTAGAGGGCCTTGCGGATGGCGCTGGCCGAGGCCATAGGCCCCATTTCGTTGGAGTGATACTCGCCGGTGCGCTTGACCACCAGCACCTTCATCGGCTTTTCCAGCGCCCGGTTGGCCCGGAGGTACTCCAGCGCCAGCACCGTATTGGGGGCGTTCACGAGTTCCGGCGGCAGTTTGAGGCATTCGGCCAGCGCCTCGCCCCGCGCGCGGGCATGGCTCTTGCCCTCCTCAAGATGCGCCCGGATCAGGCGGGTCAGTTCCGGCGGTTCCTTGTCCAGCACCTGGCTCATCTCGTTCAGCGCGCGCAGGCTTCCTGTCTCGCAGCCAAACGACAGCCCGTCCACCCCCATCAGGGAGAGCAATTGGACGCCGCCGGCCGCGAAGTGATCGGCGGTGCGCAGAGCGAACACCGCGGGCAGCTCTACCACCAGATCCGCGCCGCTGAGGAGCGCCATCCGGGCCCGGACCCACTTGTCCACCAGCGCCGGTTCGCCCCGCTGCGAAAACGCGCCCGACATCGCGACCACCAGAAAGTCGCAGCCGGTGAGACGCCTCGTCTCATCCAGGTGATGCTTGTGACCGTTATGGAATGGATTGTACTCGGCAATCACGCCCACGACATGCATGTCCTCACCCCCCGCTGCCGTTATTTTACCCTCCTGGTGGGAGGAAAGCAAGCGGACCGCGTCGAATTCTGGGGAATACTACCTTGGATGGAGGATTTCAATGGCGAAGCTCTACTTCCGGTACGGCGCGATGGGGTCGTCCAAGACCGCCAACGCCATCATGGTCGTCTACAATTATCACGAGCGGGGCCAGAAGGCGCTGATGCTCAAGCCCGCCATCGAAAAGCGGGACGGCGTGGCCCACGTGGCCTCCCGCTCCGGGCTGAACGCGCCCTGCGCGTATATGGAGGACATCGATTCTTTGGATGTGAAGGGCTTCGACTGCCTGGTGGTGGACGAGGCGCAGTTCCTCACGAAGGCGCAGGTGGAGAAGCTGGTGCACATCGTGGACGATCTGGGCGTACCGGTGGTGTGCTACGGCCTCCGGGCCGACTTCCGCGGGAACCTGTTCGAGGGCAGCACGTGGCTGCTCGCCTGGGCGGATTCCATCGAGGAGGTCAAAACCGTCTGCTGGTGCGGGCGCAAGGCCACCTGCAACGCGCGCATCGAAAACGGGCGCGTGATCAAGGTGGGCGAACAGATCGTGCTGGGCGGCAACGAGAGCTACACGGCGCTCTGCCGCAAGCACTGGGCGGAGGGGAATCTGGGTGAACATTACAAGGGTTGACGAAAATCGGGAGGCCTTCCGGGATCTTCTCCTGCTGGCGGACCCAGAGTGGGCCGTGGTGGAGAAGTACCTGCACAAGGGCGAGATGTACGCGCTGTATGAGGGCGGTCAGGCGGTGGCCGAAGCCATCGTGACCGTCCGCGAGGACGGCGCGTGCGAGCTGAAAAATCTCGCTGTCGACCCGGCGTTCCAGCGGAAGGGCTATGCCCGTATGCTGGTGGAGCACCTGGCGCGGACGATGTCGGAGCGGTTTGACCGAATGTACGTGGGCACCTCAGGGCCCAAGCTCTACGAGCGTATGGGCTTCACCCGCGCGTATACGGTGCCGAACTTCTTTGTGGACAACTATTCGGAGCCGGTCTGGGACGAGGGAGAACTGCTTCAGGACATGTACTACCTGGTCCGGCCGCTCCGGGAGGGGGAAGGCGCGTGAAGACGCTTCTGCACATTTGCTGCGCGCCCTGCTCCATCGAGTGCATTGACGCGCTGCGGGCGGAGGGGCAGGAACTGACCGGCTTCTGGTATAACCCCAACATCCATCCGGTCACCGAGTACCGCGCGCGGTTGACCGCGCTGAAGGGCTATGCCGAAAAAGTCGGGCTTCCGCTTGTCGGTCACGACCGGTACGGCTTGAAGGATTTCGTGCGCGCGGTTACGCCCAACCTTGACGACCGCTGCGGCGTGTGCTACGAGATGCGGCTTGACGCCGCGGCGGCGTTCGCCGCGCAAAACGGGTTCGAGGCGTTCACGACGACGCTTCTGATCAGCCCCTATCAAAACCACGACCTCCTGATCGAGACCGGCAATCGCGCCGCCCGCGACTACGGCGTTCAATATCTGGAGCGCGACTTCCGCCCCCGTTTCCGCGACAGCCAGCGTCGCGCCAGAGAACTGGAACTGTACATGCAGAAATACTGCGGCTGCGTGTTCAGCGAGGAGGAGCGGTATCACCCGAAACCCTCCGAGCTGGGATGTCCGGAATCGCCCTGACCCCGGGAGCGGGTGGAGCCGGCTGAATGCGGTGCGCGACTCAGCCTCTTTCGGCGGGCTTTTTTCCGTAAAAAGAAAGCCGCGCTGCGGATTTTCACGCAGGTGGTTGACAACCGCTCAAAAACCCCCTATAATCGCAGGGAAAGGCGTCGAAGGATAGAGTAGCGCAAGGAACGCGCCCACAGAGAGCCGGGGCGGGTGAAAGCCGGCGGCGAAATAGTTGCGTGAACATGGCTCCTGAGCCTCCGCGGTGAGCGTTTGTTAGCCGCGGGCGGGTGGGTCCCGTTACAGGCCGGGCCGGTTTTCGCCGGTCTCAAAGGCCCGGTTTTCCGGGCGAAGCAGGGTGGTACCGCGTTACGACGCCCCTCGCAATTGATGCGAGGGGCTATTTTTATCGGGAGGAATCATTATGGCGAAACCCACGTTCTACATCACCACGCCCATTTACTATCCCAGCGACAAGCTGCACATCGGCAACACCTACACCACCGTCGCCGCCGACGCCATGACCCGCTTCAAGCGGCAGACCGGCTACGACGCGTATTTTCTGACCGGCACCGACGAGCACGGCCAGAAGATCGAGCGCAAGGCCGAGGCGGCGGGCAAGACCCCCAAAGCTTTTGTCGACGAGATCGTGGCGGGCATCAAGCAGCTTTGGACCGCCATGGGCATCGAGTACGACGACTTCATCCGCACGACCGATGAAAAGCACGAGAAGGCCGTTCAGAAGATCTTTAGGCAGTTCTACGACCAGGGCGACATTTACAAAAGCGAGTACGAGGGGCTGTACTGTACGCCCTGCGAATCCTTCTGGACGCCCACCCAGCTGAAGGACGGCTGCTGCCCGGACTGCGGCAGGCCCGTCGAGCCTACCCGCGAGGAGAGCTACTTCTTCAAAATGAGCAAGTACCAGGATTGGCTGATCGAGTACATCGAAAGCCATCCGGACTTCATCCAGCCGGCCTCCCGCGCCAACGAGATGCTGTCGAACTTCCTGCGCCCCGGTCTTCAGGACCTGTGCGTCAGCCGCACTTCCTTCAAGTGGGGCATTCCGGTGGACTTTGATCCCCGGCACGTGATCTACGTGTGGATCGACGCGCTTTCGAACTACATCACGGCCCTGGGCTACGGCTCGGAGGACGACTCCCTGTTCCGGAAGTACTGGCCCTGCGACGTACACCTGATGGGCAAGGACATCATCCGCTTCCACACCATCTACTGGCCCATCATGCTGCACGCGCTGGGGCTGGAATTGCCCAAGCAGGTGTTTGCCCACGGCTGGCTGATGTTCGGGGCGGACAAGATGAGCAAATCCAAGGGCAACGTGGTCTACCCGCTGCCGCTGGTGGAGCGCTTCGGCGCGGACGCGCTCAGGTATTACCTTTTGCGCGAGATGCCCTTTGGTTCCGACGGCAACTGCACGCTGGAAACCATCCTCACCCGCATGAACGCCGACCTCGCCAACGACCTGGGCAATCTGGTCTCCCGCACCGTGGCGATGATCGAAAAGTACTTTGACGGCGTAGTGCCCCAGCCCGGCGAGGAGACCGAGTTGGAAGCGGCGCTTCGCGAGAAATTTCTCGCGCTGCCTGGAACCTACCAGCAGCACATGAACGAATTGCAGTTCTCGGTTGCGCTTTCCGATGTGTGGAAGCTGGTGGGCGACCTCAACCGCTACATCGACCAGACCACGCCTTGGATTCTAGGCAAGACCGAGGAGGGCAAGGAGCGCCTGAAGACGGTGCTCTATATGCTGGCCGAGTGCGTGCGCGGCGTGGCCATTCTGATCGCCGCCGCCATGCCCCAGACGCCGGAGCGCATCTTCGAGCAGTTGGGCGTGACCGATCCCGCCCTCAAGACCTGGGACAGCCTTTCGGCGTTCGGCGGGCTGAAGCCCGGCACGGTCGTGAAGAAGGGTCAGGCGCTGTTCCCCCGCATCGACGTGGAAAAGGAAATGGCGGAGCTCGCCCCGAAGAAGGAGGAGTTTAGGCCCGAACCCGCGAAGGAAGCCGCCAAGAGCGAGCCCGCAAAGGCGGCGCCCAAGGCGGAAGCCCACGGGGCGGAAGCGCCTTCCGAGATCGCCATCGACGACTTCCAGAAGGTGTCGCTTCGCACCGCGAAGGTGCTGGCTTGCGAAAAGGTGCAGGGTAGCGACAAGCTGCTTAAATCCACGCTGGAGGTCGGGAGCGAGACCCGTACGGTGCTCTCCGGCATCGCCCAGTACTATACGCCGGAGGATATGGTCGGAAAGACCGTCGTCCTGGTCGCTAACCTCGCGCCCCGCAAGATGCGCGGCGTCATGAGTCAGGGTATGCTGCTCTGCGCCGCGGACGAAAACGGCAACCTGAAGCTGGCCACCATCGAGGGCGGCTTTGCGAGCGGCATGGAGATTCGCTGATGAACCTGTTTGACACCCACTGCCACCTGACGGATGAACGCTTTCAAGAGGATTTCGATCAGGTGCTTGCCCGGATGACAGAAACCGGCGTGAACCTGGCGGTTTTGATCGGCGAGGCGTCGGATGACGAGGACGCGCCCCGGGCGCTGAAGCTGTGCGAGGCGCACGAGCGCTTCTACGCCGCCGTCGGCGTGCACCCGCACACCGCCTCCGCCTGGGACGAGGCGCGCGCGGCCTTGCTGGACGGCTTTCTGAAGCACCCGAAGGTGGTCTGCCTGGGCGAGATCGGCCTGGACTACCACTACGACCTCTCGCCCAGGGACAAGCAGATGGAAGCCTTCGAGGCACAGCTGGACATGGCCCTCCGGCATGAGAAACCGGTGGCGCTGCACATCCGGGAAGCCCACGGTGAGGCCACGGAAATCCTGAGGGCACGGCATAAGGCGGGCACGCTGCCCCGGTGCCTTCTGCACTGCTATTCCGGCAGTTGGGAGAGCGCGAAGGCGTACCTCGCGATGGGCTGCCATATCTCCCTCTCCGGCTCGGTCACGTTCAAAAACGCGCCGAAGCTCCATGAGGTGGCGGCCAACGTGCCGCTGGACAGGCTCCTGATTGAGACGGACTGCCCGTATCTCGCGCCGGAGCCCATGCGGGGCAGGCGCAACGAGCCCGCTTTCGTCGCCCACACCGCCAGAAAAATCGCCGCCCTTCGCGGCACGGACCCGGAGGAACTGGCCCAGGCGACGACCGAAAACGGGAAGCGGTTTTTTGGCATCGTCGGATAATCCCGCAGGAAACGCCGCACATTTTTCACGGGAGTGTTTGAATCCCTTCCCGGAACGTGCTACAATACATGAAAGCACGGCCCGGGAAGGGTTTTTCAGCCTGTCTGGGTGAACACAAAACGACGGAGGGAACACAATGTCGCGCACGAAGGCGGAAATACTTGAACTGCTCAACGCGCCGGAGCGCCTTGAAAACCTGAAAATGCTGGTCGGGGAGGTCGAAACGGGTAAGCTTCCCGCGCCCGTCACCAGCCGGGACGTAAACAACCACATCCACACCCAGTATTCGTTCTCGCCTTATTCGCCCACGGCGGCGGTATGGTTTGCGTGGCAGGCGGGGCTTTGCACCGCGGGCATCGTCGACCATGACTCCGTGGCGGGCGCGAAGGAGTTCCTCGCGGCGTGCAAAACCGTGAAAATCGCGGGCACGGTGGGCGTCGAATGCCGAGTGCGCTTTGAAGGCACGGCCTTTGACCGCATCAAGATCAACAATCCGGATCAGGCGGGCGTGGCCTACATCACGCTGCAGGGCATCCCGCACGACCGGATCGACGAAGTAGACGCGTTTTTCGCGCCCTACCGCGCGAAGCGCAACGACCGCAACCGGAAGATGGTGGCGGGCGTCAACCGCCTGATGGCCCCGTACGGCCTGGGCATCGATTTTGAGGCGGACGTACTGCCGCTTTCCCGCCACGCGGAGGGCGGCTCGGTGACCGAGCGCCACATCGCCTGCGCGCTGGCAAACCGCATGCTGGAGGCCTTCGGGCCGGGCGCGGCGCTGGTCGCCTTCATCCGGGAAAAGCTCGAGCTGCCGCTGTCTTCCAAGGTGGAGGGCTTTTTGACCCAGCCGGAGAACCCGGACCGGATGTACGACCTCCTGGGCTGGATCAAAGCGGAGCTGATCTCGAAATTCTACATTGACGCCACCGACGAGTGCCCGCTGGTTCCCGAGACAATCGCGCTCTCCGAGCGCGTGGGCTCGGTTTCCGCCTACTCCTACCTGGGCGACGTGGGGGATTCCATCACCGGCGACAAGCGCGCCCAGAAGTTCGAGGACGATTTCCTGCCGGAACTCATGGATTACGTGAAGGCCGCGGGCTTCCGCGCGCTCACCTACATGCCATCCCGGAATACCCGCGCCCAGTTCGAGCGGATTCACGCGCTGGCAAACGCTCACGGCTTCTTTGAGGTCAGCGGCGAGGACATCAACTCCCCCCGCCAGTCCTTCGTGTGTCTGGCCCAGCGGGACCCCGCCTTTGATCACCTCTACGACGCCACCTGGGCGCTGATCGCGCACGAGAACCTGTCCCAGCAGGATCCTGCGCTGGGGTTCTTCGCGGAAAAAGCGGTCCGTAAGTATCCCGATATCTGGGCGCGCACCCGTGCGTTCAAAGAAATCGCGCTTGCCGCACACCAGCGGGGGGAATACTGATGCCCCACATTTATGGCGAACGGGTCACGCTCCGGGATTTCCGGCAGGAGGACATCTCCGGCATGCGCTCCTGGTGCAACGATCCTTCCATCACGCGCTATCTGGGCCCGCGCTACGCCACGGTCATCCCCTGGGAGCAGACCGAGGCGGAGCTGAACCGCTACCTGAACGGCGACGCGGGCGGCTACAACCTGGTGGTGGCCGAGCGGGAGAGCGGCAAGTACCTGGGCCAGGTGGCATTGTTCATGGTGGACCACCTGTCCCGGAAGGCGGAACTGGCCATCGTACTGGCGCCGGACAGCCTGGAAAAGGGCTACGGCTATGAGGCGCTCAAACTGCTTCTGGGTTTTGGCTTCGGCCAGGTGAACCTGAACCGCATCTGGCTGACGGTGAACAGCGGCAACCACCGCGCCATCCACGTTTACGAAAAGGCGGGGTTCTCCCGGGAGGGCGTTCTCCGGCAGGACCGCTACATCGACGGGCATTACGAGGACGTCATCGTCATGTCCATTCTCCGGGAGGAATTTTACCATGTATGAGGGGAAGCTGGTCCGTCTGCGCGCGATGCGCATGGAGGACGCGGAAAAGTACGTCGTCTGGATGAACGTTCGTGACACCGCCGATAAGCTTTCCGGCGGTGCGATGCCGCTCACGCTGGAGCAGGAGAAGGAATGGGTCGGCAAGAACGCCGGGCGCCAGGACGATGCCTGCCACTTCGCGGTGGAGACGCTGGACGGGGCGCTGATCGGCTCCTGCAGCTACCACATGCTGGACTGGAAGAACCGCAAGTGCATGATCGGCTGGCAGATCGGCGATGCCGAAATGCGCGGCAAGGGCTACGGTACGGACATGATCGAGACGCTGCTTAAAATCTGTTTCGAGGTGCTGGGGCTTCGCAAGGTCTCGCTGTGCGCGTTTGAGTTCAACGAGGCCATCCGGCTGTACGAGCGGCTGGGCTTCAGGCTGGAAGGCACTTTCCGCAAGGAGATTTTTGCCAAAGACCGCTGGTGGGACGAGCGTCGTTACGGCCTGTTTAAAGCCGAGTGGGCCGCGCAGCGCGGCATTCAGATTGACCGGGATGAGGAGTAGGCATGGACTGGATTGAACTCACCGTACTGACCACCACCCAAGGCTCCGACATCGTGTCGGCGCAATTGATCGAGGCGGGTTCCGCCGGGACCGCGATCCAGGACCGCAACGACCTGAAGGCGAACCAGCGGCCCGAGGGCACCTGGGACATCCTGGACGAGTCCCTCGCGCTGAGTATGAGCGAGGACGTGAAGGTCATCGGCTACTACCCGGCGGACGAGCGCGCGCAGGACGCCGTGGCGGACGTGCGCGCCCGGCTGGTGGCCCTCCGGGGCATGGACCTGGGCATCGACTTCGGCAAGCTGGAAATCGTCTCCGCAAGCGTGGACGACGAGGACTGGGCCGAGTACTGGAAGGCCGCCTTCAAGCCCTTCAAGATCGGGGAAAAGCTGGCTATTCGGCCCAGCTGGACCACCTACGACGCGCAGCCGGGGGATCTGGTCATCGAGCTGGACCCGGGTATGGCCTTTGGCACCGGAACCCACGAGACGACCGCCCTGTGCGCCAGGTGGCTGGAGGAGCTTGTGCGCCCCGGCATCAAGGCGATGGACCTGGGCACCGGTACCGGCATTCTGGCCATGGCCGCGGCGCTTTTAGGGGCGTCGGACGTTCTGGCCACCGACATCGACCCGGTGGCGGTGCGCGTCGCGAAGGAGAACATCCGGATCAACCATGTGGAGCACATCGTCCGCGCCAAAGAGGCAGACGTCCTGAAGGGTATCGGCGAGACGGCGGACCTGGTGATCGCCAACATCATCACCGATGTGATCCTCCTGATCGCGCCCGCCGTGTTCCGGCACGTGAACGCGGGCGGGGACTTTTTGTGCTCCGGCATCTCGGTTAATCGCGGGGATGAGATTGAAAAAGCGCTAACAGACGCCGGGTTTCAAAACGTTCAGCGCTGCGAAAAGGGCGAGTGGGTCGCGTTCGCGTCGAAAAAGCCATGCGCCGCTTCCTGATCGATTCCGGTACGCCCGGGGAGACCGTGCTTCTGCCGGAGGGCGAAGCCGCCCACGCCCGCCGCGTGCTTCGGGTGAAGCCGGGAGACCGAGCGGTGCTCATCGACCGAAGCGGCGCGCTGCTGGAGGCGGAATTTTCGGAGGTGGGCGAGGCCGTCGCCGCGAAGGTTCTCAAGCGGCTGCCAGACGTGCGGCCACAGGTCCGTCTGACGCTGTACCAGGGTCTGCCCAAGTTCGATAAACTGGAGTTCATCGTCCAGAAAGCCGCGGAATTGGGCGCCGGGCGGGTGGTGCCGGTCAAAATGGCGCGCAGCGTGGTCAGGCTCACCCAGGAAGAGGGCCGGAAGAAACAGGAACGGCTGGACAAGATCGCCTGCGAGGCGATGAAGCAGTGCGGCCGCGCCGACCGGCTGGAGGTTTTGGAACCGGTGAAGTTTTCGGACGCGCTCGCCCTTCTCCACGAAGAAGAAATGATGCTGATGCCCTGGGAAGAAGCGCGGGGTTTTCGCCTGGGCGACGCCCGCGCCCGGAACCCTGCGGCGCGGAGCGTGGGGCTATTGATCGGGCCGGAGGGCGGCATTGCGCCGGAGGAAGCCGAGGCTGCTGTGAGCGAGGGGGCGCTCAGCGTCACGCTGGGCCCCAGAATACTCCGGGCCGAGACCGCCGCTGTCGCCGCGATGGCGGTGGCGATGCATCTGTGGGGGGATCTATGAAGTCGATCGCGTGCCTTACGCTGGGCTGCAAGGTCAATCAATATGACACCGAAGCCATGCGGGAGGCCTTTGAACGCTCGGGCTATGAAAGCGTGCCCTTTGCCAGTCCGGCGGACGTTTACCTGATCAACACCTGCACCGTCACCGGAACCGGCGATCAGAAGTCCATGAAGCTGATCCGCCGCGTCGGCAGGGAGCATCCGGAGGCGGGGATCATCGTGTGCGGATGCCTCGCCCAGCGGGACGCGCAGAAGGTGCGCCTGCCGGGCGTGCGGCTGATCCTGGGTACGAAGGACCGCGCGCGGGTGGTGGAGCTGTACGAGCGGGCGCTCTCCGGTAACCAGGTGGTTTCGGCCGTGGGCGCGGAGGGCGGCTGGACGTTCGAGCACCTGACCGTGAGCCGCCACGAGGGGCATACCCGCGCCGTCATGAAGATTCAGGAGGGCTGTAGCAACCTGTGCGCCTACTGCGTGATCCCGTCGGTGCGGGGGCCGGTTCGGTCGATGCCGCTTCCCGAAGTCGCTTTGGAGGCCCGAGCGCTGGGGAGCGCGGGCTACAAAGAGCTGGTCGTCACCGGCATTCACCTGATGAGCTACGGCCGCGATTTGGGGCTGACGCTGACCGACGCGCTGCAAGCCATCCATGAGGCCGAAGGCGTGGAGCGCATCCGGCTGGGATCGCTGGAACCGGTCAACGTGACGGACGAATTCATTTCTGCGCTTCTTGGAATGCCGAAAATCTGCCCGCAGTTTCACCTTTCGATGCAGTCGGGCAGTTCCGAAGTTCTCCGGCGCATGCGCAGGCGGTACAATGCCCAGCAGTACCTTGCGGCTGCGCGGCTGCTGCAGGCCGCGTTTCCCGGCTGTGCGCTGACCACCGATGTGATCGCGGGCTTTCCGGGTGAGACCGAGGAGGAGCACCGGGAGACGCTTGCCTTCATTTCTGAAGTGTGCTTTGCCCGCATCCACGTGTTCCCGTTTTCGCCCCGCAGCGGAACCGAGGCGGCCGCCATGCCTGGTCAGGTGCCCGAACCCGTTAAAAAGGCTCGCGCCGCCGAGCTGATTAAGCTGGGCGAACAAATGGAGCGGGCGTTCGTCCAGTCCCTCGTCGGCACCGTTCAGCGCGTGCTGTTCGAGGAGGAAGGGGAGGGCGGCCTCGCCGAAGGCTATACCGAAAACTATGTTCGGGTAATCGCACCGGGGACGCCGGGCGAAACCCGTGAGGTCGCCATCCGTTCGGCGGAGGGCACGATCGCTTCTGGGATCTGATTCCCCCGACGGCGTGTTTTCCCTGGTTAAATTATGAACAATTTGAAAATACTGGGTTGGAAAGGGGTATAGTAATGGATAACTGCATTTTTTGCCGCATCCTTTCTGGAGAAATTCCGTCCAACAAGGTGTATGAGGACGAGCACGTGTACGCGTTCCGCGACATCCAGCCGCAGGCGCCGGTACACATCCTGATCGTCCCGAAAAACCACATGCCGGATGTAATGGCGCTGGATGGGGAGACCGCCATCTACCTTCTGGAGGCGGCGAAGAAGATCGCCAAGGCCGAAGGGATTGCGGAGGCCGGTTTTCGGCTGGTGACGAACTGCGGCGAGCACGGGGCGCAGTCGGTCAAACACCTTCACCTGCACCTGTTGGGCGGGGCACAATTGGGCGGCAAGATGGCTTAATTCCCTCGATTGTGAAAATTGCGGTTTTTCGGTTGACGGCTACAAGCGCGATGCGCTATAATAGGTTGTGTGGCGAACCCCATGCTACATTGGCTGACATGTCAGCATCCATGAGGGGAGGGAAAACACGATGTCAGAGGTACGCATTCGGGATAACGAGTCTCTGGAGAGCGCGCTGCGCCGCTTCAAGCGCATGACCGCCCGCTCCGGGATTCTGGCCGAAGCCAGGAAAAGGGAGCACTACGAAAAGCCCAGCGTCAAGCGCAAGAAGAAAGCGGAAGCCGCCCGCAAACGCAAATTTTAAGCGCAGTCGCGCCTTGCGGGCTCCCAGGCAGCAATGCTTGGGAGCCCGATTCATTCCTTCCATCCATCTCATGCTCAAGATGCCAATTCCAAACATGAATTTGTCGCAGGGCCTGTCCTTATCGCGCGGGGGAGGTTGATTCTCCTTCGGGAAATCAAGCTGTTTCGCAGTTGCGACATTTGAATGGCTTTGAAGCGTACGCCGCGGTTTCGCCATCCGCGGCGCGCAACGCCGCTGCAGGTTCCATCTGCTTATTTATCCTGCAACCGCATTTTCTCGCCGCTTAGGACGTATTCATGTTTCCCGTTGGTATGAAATCCCTTCTTGGGAGATACAATGCAATACGCTCTGCTTCCCTGGCCGTATCTCAACAGCCGTTATGATACGTCTATACGCCCGATGCTGATGCGGGAGCTTTCGCGGTTGCTTGAACGCGCCGGGACGGAAGCGCTTGTCACCCAGAATCAATTCGGCGGGCTGGATTTTCTGTGCTTCGAGGCGGGCCCGCTGTCGCCCGCCGCGCTTGCGATTCTATCCACCCATTCCCACCTTCGCCTTTTGTTTGAAGTGAGACCGGACGGCGCGATGATGCCGCTCCTCTCGGCCAGAGCGCCGGAAGTGGGCGGGGATCTCTCCTCCATGCTTAAGTACAAGGGAAAAACCAGTGAGCTTTTTACGCGCAGCCTGATCAGCCTGGCCGTGCTGGAGAGCGATTTTTCAGGTGGGATGTTCGAAAAACGCACTTTGTTTGACCCGATGTGCGGCCGTGGCACCGCGCTTTTTGAGGCGCTCAACCGGGGCTGGCACGCGGTGGGGTCGGATGTGGACGCCGCCGATGTGGAGCAGGGCTACGCCTTTCTCAAGCGGTATCTGGAATTCGGCCATTTTAAACACGAAGCGAAGGATTTCTCCATGACCGTAGGAAAAACAAACGTCAAGCGGCGTCAGATTGCGCTGGCTCGTCCCGGCGAAAAGCTGGGAAGCGGTTCTTTGACGGCCTCGTTCATCGCCGCGGACGTTGAAAGCGCCGCGGGAGCCTACAAGAGCGGTTCCTTTGACCTGATCGGCTGCGACCTGCCTTACGGCGTCCAGCACGGGCCGGACGGCGCAAGGACGCTGGACTCGCTGGTGGAACGCGCGCTTCCCGCCCTTCACCGCGTGCTGAAACCCGGCGGAGCGATCGCTCTGTCGTTCAACGTCTATACGCTGAAGCGCCCGCGGGTGATTGGACTCATGGAACGCGCGGGCTTTGCGCCCTGTGACGGAGAACCCTACCGGAACCTTTCACACTGGGTGGAACAGGCGGTGCTGCGCGACTTTGCGGTGGCCGTCCGGCGCGCATAAATTCTGTTGAAACGCATATACTTTCGCTGCATATACTGCGCCCTTTCTGACCGGGCGCTTTGATCGTTCTTTTCATTTTGAGACAGATTCCGATCTGGGAGAGGAGCAACCCACCTTGGATTATCGTACATTGCACCTGAAAACCGTTCAGGAGCTCCGGGCGCTTGCCAAGGCTCACGGCCTGAAAATTCCGGCGGGCCTTAACAAGGCGCGACTTGTGGAGATGGTGCTGGAGGCCGAACAGGCGCAGCCGCCGGTGGCCACAAAGGAGCGCGCCCCGAGACAAACTATAAAACGCAGCCATCTCGCGCCGGAGGCGGACGCTTCGCAAGCGCCTGAACCCGCGCAGGGCTTCGCTACGCAGGCGCCCGTCCTGAAGGAGACGCCTGCCATACTCAGCGCGCTCGAAACCTGGGACGCGCCCGAGGCTCCGTCGGCTAATGCCCCGGCAGAGGCCGTCCGGGCGGGGACCCCGGTTCCGGAATCCGCGCCGCGCGCGCAGCGCGCAGCCGGAAACAGACGGCCGGGCCGCCCGAGCGCCGTGCGGGAAAAGGCCGCGCCGGAAGTTTCCGCGCCGGCAGAGGTTGCAGTGGCGGCGTCCGTTCTGCAGCGTTTAGAGCCGGAGGCAACCGCGTCTGAATCCGTTCTGAAGCGCCTTGCCCCGGAGACAACCGCTTTCCAGGCACCGTCCGAGGTTTTGCACGAGGCGGAAACCGCGCCTTCCCCGGAAGGTGCGCAGCCGCAGCGGCCCAGGCGTCCCGGCAGGCCGCCCAAAGCGGAGAAATCCCTCGGGCGGAAACCCATGGCGGTTGCGGAACCGGAAATCCAGCCGGAGAGCGCTCCGAAAGAAGCGTTCACGGCGGAAGCGACGCCCGTTGAAACCGCGCGGTATGAAGCGCTTACGGAAGAGCCTGCCGATTTCTTCGAAGCCGCCGCGCCGGCGGAGACGGCCGCCGAGGCCATTCAGCTGGAGATTCCGGCGGAAGTGCCAGCCCAGGGCGGAAAGCCGGAGACAGAACCCCGGAGCCTATCACCGGAGGGCGCTGAGCACCATTCGATCATTGAGCACCGCATGCACGGGGTTGGGCAGCCACCCCGCGTCGCGACCCGGATGCCGCTGCCGCCCCGCACCCAGGCGCCGCTGATGCGCCAGCCCTACGCGGCCCCCAGCCGCGGCAGAACCTTCGATCAGCCCCAGCCTGCCCGCTACCCGCAGCCGGGCCGATTTGACAACAACCGCCGCTATGAACCGCTGCGGGAGCCTCCTCGTCTGCCGGTCGACGCCGGCAAGCCGGATGCGCTCCAACCGCGTCCCCGCCGGGAGAACGCCTACACCCCGGAACTGGGCACCACCAACCCGGCCGTACCCGAGCTGATCGCCAGCGGCGAGTGCCGGGATGGCGAAGGCGTGCTGGAGATCCATCCGGAGGGCTACGGCTTCCTGCGCGCCGAGAATTGCCTGCCCGGCCCCAACGATGTGTACGTTTCCATCGCTCAGATCCGCCGCTTCAACCTGCGCACCGGAGACTTTGTGCAGGGCAAAACCCGCCCCACCCGGGAAGGCGACCGCTACGGCGGGCTGATCTACATCAATTCCATCAACGGACTGCCGCCCGAGCAGGCGGCGGCCCGCCGTCCCTTTGACCAGCTGGTGCCCATCTACCCTGAGGAGCGGTTGCGCCTTGAGCGGGAGGACGAGAAAAACGATCTGGCCCTCCGCGCCATCGACATCGTCGCGCCCATCGGCAAGGGTCAGCGCGGACTGATCGTATCCCAGCCCAAGGCGGGCAAGACGATCCTTTTGAAGAAGATCGCCAACTCCATTACCAGGGGCTATCCGGACGTGCACCTGATGGTGCTGCTGATCGACGAACGGCCCGAGGAAGTCACCGACATGCAGCGCTCCATCAAGGGCGAAGTGGTCTACTCCACCTTTGACGAGGTGCCGGAGAACCACACCCGCGTAGCCGAGATGGTGCTGGAGCGCGCGCAGCGGCTGGTGGAGTGCGGCAAGGACGTGGTGATCCTGCTCGATTCCATCACACGCCTCTCCCGGGCCTACAACCTGGTCATCCCGCCGACGGGCAGGACGCTGTCCGGCGGCCTGGACCCGGGGGCGCTGCACAAGCCCAAGCGGTTTTTCGGCGCGGCCCGGAACATTGAAAACGGCGGCTCGCTGACCATTATCGCAACCGCCCTGGTCGAAACCGGCAGCCGGATGGACGACATCATCTTTGAAGAATTTAAGGGCACCGGCAATATGGAGATCCATCTGGATCGCGCGCTGAGCGAAAAGCGCATCTTCCCGGCCATTGATCTCAACAAGTCCGGCACCCGCCGCGAAGAACTGTTGATGAACAAGGAGGAGCTGGACGGCGCGTACACCATCCGCAGACTCCTGTCCAACAGCAACAACCAGGAGACCGCAGAAAACCTCATCGGCATGCTGGACAAAACCAGCTCAAACCGCGAGTTCTTTCAGCGGCTCAAGGGCTGGATGACGGTTTACGAGAAGGATGGCTATACCCACAGCGGACGGTAGACAAATACGTAAATTCTCCAAAAACTATTGCGCGGCGGACGGGCATGTGATATAATTTCATTTGCAATATGCAGATTTGTCCCGCCTGCCGGGCTTGCATCGCGAGGTGAAAACCATGAAGGAAAAGATCCATCCCAACTACGGCAAGTCGATCGTCCGCTGCGTCTGTGGCGAGACCTTTGAAACCGGTTCGGTGAAAAAGGAGCTGCGCGTCGATATTTGCTCGAAGTGCCATCCGTTCTTCACCGGCAAGCAGAAGCTGGTCGACGCCGGCGGACGCGTGGACCGCTTCAAGAAGCGCTACGGCATGTAACCGAAAAAAGCAGATCAGGTCCGCCTGATCTGTTTTTCTTTTCGGGTCCGCCTGATCTGCTTTCTGATGAGTGGAGAAATTCCGCCGGGGTTGTTTTCGCCCGCGACTGGATAGGCGCAGGCCCCGGGCCTGCGGACGGGGCTGCGTGAAAATAGCGCGGCCAGAAGCCGTGTATGCCGCTCTGGCTTTACGACATTGTCATATTTTCGTGCTTTCGCGAAAAGCCGCAAGGTTATATAATGTTAATACGGAAATCTACCCGGCGGGAGGATGCCATGTCAAATTTTTCGAAGCGCTTTCACGACTGGTTCCTGAACAAGCAGCCCGAAGGTTTTATTTCGGTGGGCGGACAGGCCGTCATGGAAGGCGTTATGATGCAGGGGCCGGGGCGCGTGGCCATCGCGGTCCGGAAGGGCGACGGACGCATCGTCTACAAGGTGCGCAAGATCGCACCGCTTTCGGAGAAGCACCCGTGGATGGCCTGGCCCATCATCCGGGGCATTGTCAGCTTTGTCAATTCACTGGTGGGCGGCATGAAGACTTTGACGGAGTCCGCCGACATGGCGGGCCTGGACGCGGAGGAACCCTCCAAGTTTGAAAAGAAGGTCGCCCAGATCCTGCACGTCAAGCCCGACGACGTGATGATGGGCTTTGCGGTGTTTCTGGCGATCCTCTTGTCGGTGGGCCTGTTCTTCGCGCTGCCCACCTTCTTGGAAGCGCTGATCCGGAACGCCGTGCACAGCAAAACGCTGGTCAACGTGATCGGCGGCGTCCTGCGCATGGTGCTGTTCCTTCTGTATGTGTACCTGTGCTCCAAACTCAAGGAGATCCGCAGGGTCTTCCAGTACCACGGCGCGGAGCACAAGTCGATCTTCTGTTATGAGAGCGGCAAGGAACTGACCGTTGAAAACGCCCGCCCGTTTACCACGCTGCACCCGCGCTGCGGCACCAGCTTCCTGGTGATCGTGATGGCGATCTCAATTCTGATCTTCCTGTTGCTGGGGAGCGATACCACAAACCCGCTGCTGCGCCTGGGCAGCCGGCTTTTGCTTTTGCCGCTGGTCGCGGGCGTGTCTTATGAGATCCTGAAGGGTCTGGCGTGGGCGGAGGACAACTGGCTGGTCCGCGCGCTGAAATGGCCGGGGCTGATGGTGCAGAAGATCACCACCGCCGAACCCGACGACAAGATGCTGGAGGTCGCGCTGGTGTCGCTGAAGGCGTCGCTGGGCTATGAAAACCCGCTGGGCGATCTGCTTGGCGAGGTTTACAAGCCCGAGGACAGGACGGCTGCCGTCGGCGAGGAGAAACCCGTCGGCGAGGGCGCCGCCACCAGTGATGCGCGCCCGTGATTTGATCCAAAGCGCCGCCGCGCGCCTGACCGCTTCCGGCAGTCCTGACCCTGAAGCCGACGCGATGTGGCTTCTGTCGGACGCGCTCCGCGTACACCGCGGAGCGCTTGCGTTGCGCTTGGAGGACGAAGTAGAAGGGGACGCGCTGGAATGGTTCCGGCAGGCGCTCTCGCGCCGGGAATCCGGCGAACCGCTTCAATACGTGGAAGGCTTCGCATACTTCTACGGCAGGCGGTTTCTGGTGGACGGGCGGGTGCTGATCCCGCGCCCCGACACGGAAACCCTGTGCGAGGTTGCGCTGGACCGGCTGAAGCCGGGCATGCGGGCGCTGGATCTGTGCACCGGCAGCGGGGTCCTTGCGATCATCATGGCGCTGAGCGGGCAGGGCGAAGTCACCGGCGCGGACATCAGCGATGACGCGCTTCAGGTCGCGCGGGAGAACGCAAGGCTTCTGGGCGCGAAGGTGGAATGGGCGCGGGGCGACCTGTTTGAGGCGGTTACCGGATCGTTTGACCTGATCGCCTGCAACCCGCCCTACCTGACCGAAGAGGACATGCTGCATCTGCAGCCGGAGGTCGCCAGAGAGCCGGGCCTTGCGCTCTATGGCGGCGCGGACGGCCTGAACTTCTACCGGCGCATCGCAAAAGACTTGCCGGAAAGGCTGAACCCCGGCGGCTGCGCGCTGTTCGAGGTGGGCCTCGGGCAGGCGCGGGGCGTGGCCGGGCTGCTGGCGGAATTGGGCTGCGTGGACATCATCAAAGATTTGAGCGGCGCGGATCGCGTCGTACTGGTGGAAAGGGTGTAAGACTTGGAGAACGAACGGGAGCGCATACTCCGCAGGCTGGAAGCGGTGGAGGGCCGGTTTGAGGAGCTGTCCATCCGCATTACGCTGCCGGAGGTCATCCAGGACGCGCCGCTGTTGCAAAAGCTGATGCGGGAGCACAACGAGATGATGGATCTGGCGCAGTTTGCGTCGGACTTCCGCAAAAAGTGCGATGAGGCTGAGGACGCCCGCGCGATGCTGGAGGAACCCGATCTTCGCGAGATGGCGAAGGAGGAGCTGGAAGCGCTGGAGCCGGAGCTGGAAAAACTGACTCAGGAGGCGAGACTGCGCCTTCTGCCCAAGGACCCGGACGATTACCGCAACGCCATTCTCGAAGTTCGCGCAGGCGCGGGCGGCGACGAGGCGGGGCTGTTCGGCGCGCAGCTATTGCGCATGTACACCCACTACGCCGAATCCCACGGGTGGAAGGTGGAACTGACCGAGGGCGGCCTCAATGAGCTGGGCGGGCTCAAGGAGGCAGTTGTCCTGATTCAGGGCAAGAACGTGTTCAGCCGCTTCAAGTACGAAAGCGGCGTGCACCGGGTACAGCGGGTGCCAGTGACCGAGTCCAGCGGGCGCATCCACACCTCCACGGCTACCGTGGCGGTTCTGCCGGAGGCGGAGGAGGTCGAAGTCTCGATCAACCCCGCCGATATTCGCATCGATACCTACCGCGCGTCGGGCGCGGGCGGCCAGCACGTCAACCGGACTGACTCCGCCGTGCGCATCACCCACAACCCGACGGGCCTTGTGGTTACCTCCCAGGACCAGCGTTCCCAGGTCCAGAACAAGGAGCGCGCCATGCAGGTGCTGCGCGCCCGGCTATACGAATTGCAGCGGGAGCAGACGCAAAGCAGCTACGCGGGCGAGCGCCGCAGCCAGGTCGGCACCGGCGACCGCTCCGAGCGCATCCGCACCTACAACTTCCCTCAGGGCCGCGTGACCGATCACCGCATCGGCCTGACGATTTACCGGATCGACGACGTGATGAACGGCGACCTGGACGAGATCATCGACGCGCTGACATTGACGGAACAGACCGAGCTTCTTAAGGAGCAGGACGCATGAATACCCTGGTTTCTCACTGCGACGCGGCTTCCTTAGACAGGGCGGCGGCGCTGATCCGCTCGGGTGAGTTGGTGGCGTTCCCGACTGAGACGGTCTACGGTCTGGGCGCGAACGGTCTGGATGGGCGGGCGGTTCTGCGCATCTTCGAGGCCAAGGGACGCCCGGCGGACAATCCGCTGATCCTGCACGTTTCGGACCCAACACAGGTGCTGCCGCTGATCGAGGGACCCTTGCCGGAAAAGGCGCAAAGACTTGCGGACGCCTTCTGGCCGGGGCCGCTGACGATGGTGCTGCCCAAGTCCGCGATTGTACCGGCCGAGGTGTCGGCGGGGCTGGACACTGTGGCCATCCGCATGCCGTCGCACCCGGCGGCGCTTCTGCTGATCGAAAGGGCGGGCGTGCCGGTGGCCGCGCCCAGCGCCAACCGGTCGGGGCGGCCCAGCCCCACGCAGGCCGCGCACGTGCTGGAAGACATGGACGGCCGGATTGCCATGGTGCTGGACGGCGGGCCTTGCCAGGTAGGCTTGGAATCCACCGTGGTGGACGTAACGGGCGAGATACCCAGAATCCTGCGCCCCGGCGGCGTGACCCCTGAGATGATCGAACGGGCCCTTGGCGACGTGCGGGTGGACGAGAGCGCGCTCCGGCCGCTTCGGGAGGGCGAGAAGGTTCGCTCACCCGGCATGAAGTACCGGCATTACGCGCCCCAGGGGCGGCTCACCATCGTGAAGGGCGCGCCGGACGCCGTCGCCCGGGAGATCGCGGAGCGGTACGACAAGGCCGAAGCGGAGGGCCTCAAGTGCGCCATCCTTGCGGCCTGCCGGGAAAAATACGGCGCGCGGAACGTGCGAACGCTTGGTGAGACGCCGGAGAAGGTGGCGGCGAGCCTCTTTATGGCGCTTCGTGAGATGGATAAGCAGCATGTCGAGCGGATGTTCGCCGAGGCGGTGGATACCGCGGGCGTGGGCCTTGCGATCATGAACCGGATGGGCCGGGCGGCGGCCTTCGACATCGTGGAAGTGTGAGGGAAACGATGCGCGTGATCTTCGTGTGCGCGGGCAACACCTGCCGAAGCCCCATGGCGGAGGCGCTGTTAAAGCGCGCGCTGAAAACCCGGGGGCGGGAGGACATTCCGGTGGAGTCGGCGGGGCTTTCGGCCACGCCGGGCGCGCCCGCCAGCTGGAACGCGTGCCTTGCGATGAAGGAACTGGGCATCCAGCTCAACCTTCACCGGGCGCGGCCCATGTATGACGCGGATCTGACCGGCGCGCTTCTCCTGACCATGACCAGGGCACAGGCGGACTATGTGCGGATGGTGTTCCCCGGCGGCCGCACGGAGGCGCTGCGCGTCTACGCGGGGCTGGACGGCGACATAGACGACCCCTACGGCGGGCCGCCGGAAGTCTACATAAAAACCGCGCTTCGCATCGCGGAAGCGGTGGAACTTGCGGCGGACAAAATCGTTCTGGAGGAAAAGGCATGACGTACAAGACCAAAGGCACTTGCTCCCGCTCCATTGAGTTCGACGTGGAAGACGGCATCCTGCAAAACGTGCGGTTTTTCGGCGGGTGCGAAGGCAACCTGCAGGGCATTTCCAACCTCGTCAAAGGCATGAAGATCGAAGAAGTGATCGAGCGGCTGCGCGGCATCGACTGCGGCGGCAAGGGCACCTCCTGCCCCGACCAACTGTCCAAAGCCTTGCAGGCGGCCACGGCTGGGAAGATAAAATAAACGTTTACCCTGTCCGGCAATTCCATATAAATGGCCCGTCTTCGCAATGAAGGCGGGCCGTGATATCGTGAAGCGGGCGTTCAACCGAAGGGCTCCGTTCCCCATGGCGGGGAGCGGAATAGAATTCTACGCGGGCTATTCCGAGTAATCCCCGATCTTCCCAAGGTGTTCTCCGACCGTAAAGTAGTGATCGGGCGAATACACCACCGGGTTGATTGCGCGCAGGTCGATGAAGTCGAGCGCCTGAACGTCGCCCCGGACATTGACGCTCTTGATGGCGGCGAAATAGGTGTCGCAGACTCCGATGCGGACGGACTGGATCACTTCGCATTCATACGACCACTTCGCGTCCTGCAATAGAGGTACTTGCAATACCCGCCCCGGCACGACCGCCTGCGGGAGGACCACGCCCTCTCGCTGCGTTGAAAGATTGTGCTGTTCCGCGAAGGGCAGAAGGCCGGGGGTGACGACGGTGGCCGACAGGCATCCGGCGCGCTCGATGTTTTGCGCCGTCTGCTTTTTCCGCTTGCCGCCGTAGACGCTGATCACCAGGCAGCAGGGCGGTCCCGCCGTATAGCTGATCCAGGAGATGGGCGCGAAGTTCGCGCGGCCGTCCTGGTTGTAGGTTCCGATCAGGAACAGCTGCTGAGTGAAAAAACACGCGGAATGCTCGTTGATCGCTTCCATGTCAAAGCTCCCCGATGGCATACGTCGCGTTGCTCAGGCCGTGGTAGTAGTTCACGGTGTCGGCGGTGAATTTGAGCACGCAGTAATCATCATCCTCCACGCCCTTGGGGTAGTACATCTCAAAACCGTCCCGCCACAGGAAGGCCTTCGCGTCTCGGTCGGTCAGGACTTCGATTGCGCCGGTGAACAGCGCGCCTTTAAACTGCGGCTCGTCGCAGTAGTAGACGGAGGCTTTGGGGTTGATTTGAAATTGCCGCGCGCGCTTTGAACTCAGGTTTGTCGAAAACCACTGCACCTTCGCGCTGTCATGCTCCAGAACCAGCATGCACTTGATTTGCGGGAAACCCTCTTCATTGACCGAAGCGACATATGCCACGGCGCTGCTACTGCGCAGGGCGAGGATCTCGTCTCTGATTTCGTCCGTCATTTGGGTACTTCCTTCTTTGATAGATTTTGCAGGATGCGCGCAAGGTTTTTTTCGAATGAGACAATTTCCTCGTCAGCAAAGCCCTCATAGAAGATCTCGCTCATCTTCAGGGACACCGCGTCGTATTGGCCCTTCAGGCCCTTGGCGGCATCGGTGAGCCGGATGTTGACCTTCCTGCGGTCCTCCGGATCGAACACCCGTTGAACGTGGCCGGAAGACTCCAGCCGGTCCAGCATGCTGGTGAGCGTGGTCTTGGCAAGCCCTGTTTTCTCCGAAAGCTCTCCGATGGAGATGTTGTCATGATCCCAGAGCACAAACAGAATCCGCCCCTGCGCGCCGTTGAACTGGTCAATCCCGTGCGATGCGAGCAGCCGTTCAAAGACCCGGCCCTGGATCTGCTTGATCTTGCTGATCAGGAATCCGCCGTTTGATTTTGCAATCAGCCGTACCACCTCCTGCTGTATAGGATAATACTATATAGGACTATTGTCAAGAGGGAGTATATCTGGTTTGTCCGGGAATGATGCTGCGTTCCCGGGGCAAGCGACATGAAAGACCGGGCCTCCCGATGGGAAGGCCCGGCGGATTTTATGGAAATACCTGGCGGCAGCGCTATACGGGCAGCGCCAACCCCGCCCGCAGCAGGCAGATCCGCCGCTCACGGACCGGAATGCCGGTGATTTCGGCGAGGGCCTTGGCGTACCAGTCGATCTGAGGGCGGTAGCGCTGGACGAGTGCGGCGGGGTCCTCGGCGCGGTCGGTCTTGTAGTCCAGAAGAACCCATTCGCCGTTCTCCAGAAAGCAGCAGTCGATCACGCCCTGTACCAGCAGACGCTCGCCCTTGGAATCCACCCGGAGGTTGAAGGGCCATTCCCGCTCGGCGCGGGGGGAGGCGAGCAGCCGGACTCCAGTCTCGCTTTCAAAAAAGCGGGCGATGAGGTCCGGCTCCACATCGCCGTAGAGTCTGCCGGACGCTTTGAGGCTGGTAAGCTGCCGGTCCAATTCTCCCCGTAGCGCGGGCCCTGTCAGCCCGCGAAGGGCGGGTAGGTCCGCCGCCATCAGCGCGTTGTGGGTCAGCGTGCCGTATTCCGCCGCCTTCGGGCCTCCCTCCGTCATGAACAGCGGCCGTTTGCCCATCGGCGGCAGCGCCCGGGGGCCGATTTCCTCCCGAACCAGGCCGGAGACCGTCAATTTCAGCGGCAGCATCACCCGCTCCTCGTAAGGATAGCGCCACAGCATGGCGTTTCGGAGCGCCGTGTCGTCCGCGTGTTGCGTCTCCATTGTTTCGGGCGCTTCGGCGGTTTCCTCCGCGCCGAGCGCGCTGTGCCAGACGATTTCGCAGGCATCCCCCATGGACCTTGCGGCGGGTTCCGCCGCCTCCAGATAGTTCATGGGCCTGAGGCCCGCCTCGCCGCATAGTGCGAACCGGGCGCGGGCGTCCTTGCGGGCCACGCGGCCCACCAGGACCAGCCGGTCGATGGCCCGGGTCAGAAGCACGTACAGGATACGCATCTCTTCGTTGTAATCCTCCCGGGAGAGGCGGGCTTCGATGGCGGCCTGGGCCAGTGTCTCCCGGGAGGAACCCAGAACCTCGTCGTTTACGCGCAGCCCAGCGCCCAGCGCCCGGTGGGCCAGAAATTCACCCCTGCGGCCCGAGCCGTTCAGCCGCCTGCCCATTTCGGCGGCGACCACCACCGGGAACTCCAGGCCCTTGCTCTTGTGGATCGTCATGACCCGGACGACCTGATCCTCCTCGCCCAGCGAATGGGCCGCGCCCATATCGTCGCCGCCCTTTTTGATCTCCCGCACATAACTTAAAAACCCGTTCAGCGCGCCGCCCTGGCTCGCCTCATACCGACTGGCATAATCGCACAGGAGGTCCAGGTTGGCCTGGCGCATCGCGCCGCCCGGCATGCCGCCCGCGTAGGCGTAGGCGCCACTCTCCCGCAGCACAAGGTCGACAAACCGCCCCAGCGGCAGAACCCTGGAAAGCGCCCGCCAGCGGTCGAGTTTTTCCTCAAAGGCGCGCAGCCTTTCGGACAGCGCGTCCGGCGCCTGCATCCTGGCGAGCATCGCGTCCCGGAAGGAACCCTTGGGCCGGCCGCTTCGGATCTCCGCCAGATCGGAGGTGGTCAGCCCGCCCGAGGGCGCGCGCAATGCGGCCATCAGCTCCAGATCGCGCCTGCGGTTGTCGATCACCCGCAAAAGCGAAATTGCGAGCGTGACTTCCAGCGCGCCGAAGTAGCCGCCGGAAACGTCCGCATACACCGGAATGCCCGCCCGGTTCAGCATGGCCTCGATCGCGGGGATCGGGGCGCGGGTTCGCACCAGCACCACGAAATCTCGGTACTCCAGCGGGCGCCAGACCCCCTTGCGGGCATCAAAGTAGAGCGTGCCCATGAGGCGCCGGATGCTGGAGGCGATCACCGCGCCCTCCCGTTCGCCGCCAGTGAACTCGGCCTCCGAAGTATCGGTTTCCGCGTCGGGTTTTTCCAGAATGTGCAATGTGACAGGCGGATCGCCGCCCTCAAACGAAGCGCCGGGCCGGAGCCGCGCGGCATCGTCATACTCGATTTCCGCGTCGCCGCCGGTCATCACCCGCTCAAACACCCGGTTGACCAGGTCGAGCACCGTGTCCCGGGAGCGGAAGTTCTGCTTGAGCGCGACCAAAAGCCCATCCCGCCCCTGGCCGAAGCGGTGGTATTTTTCCAGAAAAAGCGTGGGGTCCGCCTGCCGGAAGCGGTAGATGCTCTGCTTGACGTCGCCCACCATGAACAGCCGTCCGGGGGCCGAAACCGCCCGCAGGATGGCCTCCTGCACATCGCTGACGTCCTGATACTCGTCCACAAACACATGCTGGTAGCGCGCGCGCAGCGAGACGGCGACGCGGTCGTCCCTCAGGGCCTTGAGCGCCCGGTGCTCCAGATCGGAATAGGAAAGCGCGGATTTCTCCGCCTTCAGCGCGTCCAGCTCCTCGCCCAGCGCCGTCGCGATTCTGCCCAGCGCGGAGAGCGCCGGGGCCAGCGCGCGCATGTCTTGAAGCGCGTCCTCCGGCGGCATCAGCATGTCCCGGGCATCCGAGATGAGTTTCTTGGCGGCGTCTCGAAGCGCCTTCACCTGGGCCTTCAGCGCGTCCCGCCGCTCGCTGGGGGCTTCCTTGGACGAACGGATCTGGGAGAACGCCTTGGGTTTGAAGCGCGCGGCTTCCCCGGCCAGTTCCGGATAGCCGGGGGTGGAGAGCATAACTTCGACGGCCTCGAGATCGGCATACAGCGCCGCCGCGTAGGGCGCGGGGCCTTCCGGGTCCGCAGTCAGGCTCAGCGCGTAGGAGGTCAGCGCGCGGGCGTCCCGGAGCAGCGCGCGGGCCGCGCGGGCCAGCTCGTCAAACCAGTCCGCGCCGTCCGAGAGCGGCATCTCGCCGCAGGCGGAAGAGAGCCAGCCTTCGGGGTCGGGATTCTCCAGCGAGAACCGGTAAAGGTCCGAAGCCAGTGTACCCACCGCCTTGGCCGTGCGGCCGTACAAAAGCGCGTCCAGGTCCTCGCCGCCTTCGGCGTATACCCGCTCCATCGCCTCGGCCAGCGCCTGCGCTTCCAACTGTTTGTGCTCTGGATCGTCCAATACGCGAAACAGCGGATCGACGCCCGCCGATTCAAAGTGTTCCCGCAAAAGGTCCGCGCAGAAGGAATGAATTGTTGAAACCGCGGCGCGCTCCACCTTTTCCAGCTGCGGCGCAAAGCCTGGGTCCTCCTCCGCTCGGGCCGTCAGTTCCTCGGTGAGTTTTCGGCGCATGTCGGCGGCGGCGGCGCGGGAGAAGGTGACGATTAAAAACTGCTCGATGTCCGCGCCCTCCTCAATCAGCGCAAGCACGCGTTCCACCAGCACGGTGGTCTTGCCGGAGCCCGCCGCCGCGCTGAGCAGAAGGTCCTGTCCACGAGACAGGATCGCCGTCCGCTGGTCGTCCGTCCACTTCATAGATGCCCTCCGTCTGCTATGGTTTCTAAAAAAGCCCGCTTGCGCGGGCCATAATGCTGGCTCAATACGATTCGGCCCCGCGAGCCGGGTCAAGAGGAATCGGTCCCTGGGTGGTCTGGAGGGCGGAACCCTCCGGCGGGGTGCGGGGCAGGCCCCGCTTCCGCTATCCCCGAAAAACCTGCCGGGGCAGCGACGCCGCCAGCGCACGGGCCTCCGCGAGGGGCACGACGCCTTCGGACGCGCCTGCGGCGCGCAGCGAGCAGGCCGCGGAGGCTACGCCGTCCTCGATGGCCTGCGCAAGGCTCTCGCCACGGTGCGCGCCCAGCAGCACGCCCGCGCAGAACGCGTCGCCCGCGCCCACCGTGCCCGCGATGAACCCCTTGGGCAGTTTCAGACTGGGAATCTCAATGCATTTGCCTGTTTCATCGATGCCGAATCCGCCCTCCGGCGCGTGAATGACCGCCCAGCGGCGCACGCCCAGCGCCTTGAGTTTCATCAGAACCTCCGGGATGCGGTCGATCAGAAGTTTTTCGTCCGCGCCGCGCAGGCTCACGCCCACGGTCTTGCCGGCCTCGATTTCGTTGACGATGAAGTAGTCGGTATAGCGGAGCGCCGGCGGCACGATCGTGCGGTAGCGGTCGCCCACCTCGCTGACCACGTCCACGCTGGTCTGGATGCCGCGCGCCTGCGCGTCGTGCAGAAGCCGCGCCATCCGTGTGCCGTATTCCGGGTCGGGCGCGTCCAGCGCGGGCAGCAGCAGGATGTAGCCAGCGTGCAGGATTGAGCAGTTCAGCTTGTCCAGCGGCACATTCTCGACGTCAAACTTGTCGCCCGCGCCGCCAAACACCAGGAAGGTGCGCGCCTTGGTCTCAGGCTCATACAGAACGTCGGTAAAGGAGGTCTGCCCCTCCCGCGTGACGTAGGTCAGGTCGATGTTCGCATAGGCGGAGAGTTCCCGGATGATCAGATCGCCCTCGCCATCCCGCCCGATGGCGCCCACCGCCTCGACGGACAATTCCGGGTCCAGCCGGGCGAGGTCCCTGGCCACGTTGGATACCGCGCCGCCCAGCGAAAACGTCTTCTCCAGAACCTTGACCAGTTCATGACGAACGGGGAAACCGCTCAGCGGCTTCAGCACGTCCAGAATGATGTTGCCCGCGACGGCGATGCCCTTTTTCATTTCAGACCGCACTCCCAAGCGTTTCGCCCCGCAGGGCGTAATTATTTCACTGGCCTTACTATACAACTTTTAAGCATGGGAAGCAAGCGGGGATGGAAAAAAACAGGGGCTCACGCCCGCGCCGAAAAGCCGAGCGCGACATAAAAGTGCGCGGCCCCGAAGGGCCGCGCCAGACTGTCAAAGAACCCACTTATCGAGCAGCGAAGGGTGGGTTCTTGCG
>CALGYL010000309.1 GCA_937934775.1 uncultured Clostridia bacterium | reverse complement strand
ACCTGATCGAAAACGAGGAGGTCTCCCAGAAGATCCGCCGGATTGAGGAAGTCACCGCCTCCATCTTTGACCAGATCAAGCAGAACCCCGGAAAACTCGACCAGATCCACACCTTCATGAACTACTACCTGCCCACCACGCTGAAGCTTCTGAACGCTTACGCGCAACTGGAAAAGCAGAAGGTGACCGGCGAGAACATCCGCGTGAGCAAGGAACGGATTGAAAAGATGCTGTCCCAGCTGGTGTTCGCCTTCGAGCAGCAGCTCGACCAGATGTTTGAGGCCGACGCGATGGACATCTCCTCCGACATCACAGTGCTGGAGCGCATGATGGCCAAGGACGGACTGTCCGAAGGTCCCTACACGCTGCCCAAGTGCCCGCCCAAAGCGCAAAAGACTTCCGGCGGCGCGGCGCAGGCCGTCGCCCCGTGGGATTCCACCGCAGCGAGCGCAGCCGCCCAGGCGGTGCAGGAGGACAAGACATGAACCCCAAACGCCCGTCCGAATCCTATACCGAGCAGGTACAGATTCTGACTCAGGGAGCGCTGAACGGCTTCAAGCGGCTGTTCGGCGGTCAGTTGATGGAGTGGATCGACGTGGTGGCCGCGGTAGCGGCCCGGCGGCATTCCAGCCGCAACGTAACCACCGTCGCGGTGGACAACCTGCAGTTTTCCGGCCCGGCCCGCGCCAACGACGTGGTGCTTTTAACCGCCCGGATCACCTACGTGGGCCGTACCTCGATGGAGGTGTGCGTCAAAACGTATGTGGAAGCGCTGGACGGCGAGCGGAGCTTGATCAACACCGCCTACCTGGTCATGGTGGCGCTGGACGAGTTCGAGCGCCCCACGCCGGTCCCGGCGCTGATTCCCGAGACGGAAGATGAAAAGGAAGCCTGGCTGGCCGGTGAAAAGCGCAACAAACTGCGCAAGGCGCGTTCAAAAGAAAATTATTAAAACACAGCCGGTTCCCGCCTCTGGCGGGGACCGGCTGTTTCAGACCATCAACAAAGTCCCGTTCTGCTTCATTCGCTTCCGGCGACCTGTGCGCCGGAAGCGTGTTTCTACTTCCAGTGCGCACACTGGTGGTAGAAACAGCACCATAAGTCAGTGCGCCGCCCGAAAATCCGGAAGAATTTCAGGCGCACGAAGCACTTTTTCCATCGCATCAAAAAACCATACGGGTTTTTTGATGCTCAGACACAGCCGGTTCCCGCCTCTGGCGGCGGACCGGCTGTGTTTTTTCAACAATCCAGCGATGGGTTGCGGCCTAATTGCCACAGGATGGGGGCTCTGCGCGAAAAGGACTGTGGTAGCGCCCGGGAGACTCATCCATATCAGGCCAGAAAAAACGCTGGTTTCAACGCTCGCCTCACGCCCCGCCCAGTTGGTCCTGAATGACCTTGGCGGTGTCCTGCGCGATGCGCTGGATCAGCGTCTCGTCGGCGCCCTCGGTCATCACACGGATCAGCGGCTCGGTGCCGGACACGCGCACCACGATGCGCCCGTCCTTGCCCAGCGCCTTCTTGCCGGCCTCCACGGCCTCTTTGACGGCGGGATCGGTGTAGAATTTCAGTTTGCCCTGCTGGGACACCTTCACATTGATCATCGCCTGCGGGTAGCGCTTCATCACGCGCGAAAGCTCTGAAAGCTTGCCGCCCGACCGGCGCAGAAGCGACAGAAGCTGCACCGCGGTCAGCTGGCCGTCGCCGGTGGTGGCGAAGTCCCGGAAGATCACGTGGCCGGACTGCTCGCCGCCGAAGTCGTACTCCTCCAGCAGCATCTCCTCCAGCACGAACCGGTCGCCCACCTTGGTGGCGACAAAGCGGATGTCGTTCTCCTCACAGAACTTGATGAAGCCCAAGTTGGTCATGATGGTGCCGACGACGGCGTTTTTATTGAGCTTGCCGCGCTTTTTCATGTCCAGCGCGCAGATGGCCATGATGAAATCGCCGTCAATCAGGTTGCCCTCGTCGTCGATGCACAGGCAGCGGTCTGCGTCGCCGTCGAAGGCCACGCCCGCGTCCAGCTTGTGCTCCAGCACATACTCCCGCAGCGCCGAAATGTGGGTGGAGCCGCAGTTCATGTTGATGTTGAGGCCATCCGGCTCGGAAAACAGCACCGTCGCGTTGGCGCCGAGATCCGAGAAGAGCCGCGCCGCAGAGACGCTGGCCGACCCGTTGGCGCAGTCCACCGCGATGTTGACGCCGTCCAGCGAGAAGGCGACGGAGGACTTCACGTGGTCCACATAATCCTTGATGGCGTTGGGCTTGCGGATGATCTTGCCGATGTCCTGGGGCGCGGCCAGCGTCTCGACCTGAACCTTATCCAGAACGATCGCCTCAATGCGCTCCTCCAGGTCGTCGGGCAGCTTGTAGCCGTCGCCGGAGAAGATCTTGATGCCGTTGAATTCCGAGGAGTTGTGGGAGGCTGAGATCATCACGCCCGCGTCGGCTTTGTACTTGCCCACCAGGTACGCCACCGCCGGGGTGGGCACCACGTCCAGCATGATCACGTCCGCGCCCACCGAGCACAGGCCTGCCGCCAGCGCTCCGGCCAGCATATCGCTGGAGACGCGGGTGTCCATGCCCACCGCGAAGACGGGCCGCCTGCGGCTGCCGCCGGAGAGCACCATGGCCGCCGCGCGGCCGATGCGCATCGCGAGCTCCGCCGTCAGGGTGTCGTTTGCGACGCCGCGTACGCCGTCGGTTCCGAAAAGTCTGCCCATCTGTTATTCTCCCTCCGTTCGCCGCTGGGCGATGCGCCCGCCGTCCTTTACCACGTGCATGGCCGGTACGACGCCGCGCACCAGAGAACCTGGATACACCCACACGCCGCGGCCCAGCACCACGCCCGGATTGAGCACGGTGTTGCAGCCGACCTCCACATCGTCCCCCAGCATTGCGCCGAACTTCTTGAGTCCGGTCTCCAGATCGCCTTCGGGGGTATGCACCTTGACCAGCTTTTTGTCGCTGCGCACGTTGGACGTGATCGCGCCCGCGCCCATATGGGCCTTGTAGCCCAGGATCGAATCCCCCACGTAGTTGAAGTGGGGCACCTGAACCTTGTCAAAGAGCACGCAGTTTTTCAGCTCCGTGGAATTGCCCACCACCGCGCCCTTGCCGACGATTGCGCTGCCCCGGATGAAGGCGCAGTGGCGGATTTCCGCGCCCGCGTCGATGATCAACGGCCCGGCCAGATACGCTGAAGGGTATATTTTTGCGTTTCTTGCAATGTATATGCCGCCCTCGCGCCGTTCATACTCGCTTTCGGGCAGCGATTCGCCAAGCTGAAGGATGAATTTTGAAATCAGCGGCAACGCCTGCCAAGGGGCCTCAAGGCTGTCGAACAGCCCGGATGCGATGGTCCTCGAAAGGTCAAACAGGTCTTTTATGCCCAGTCCCTCGGTCATCCAGCGCGCCCTCCTTGTTTTTCATGATGCGTCCCCGCCGCGCCGCCCGGCGAGACGGTTCCCGCTTCCGCCATGGTCACTGCGTGTACTTTTCCAGAACGACGCCGCCCTCCCGGAACATTTCCACCGCAAACTCATCAGGGTAGCCTTCCCGGTAGACCACCCGCTTGATGCCGGCGTTTACGATCATCTTGGCGCACAGCACGCAGGGCTGGTGGGTGCAGTAGAGCGTCGCGTCCGCGATGCTCACGCCCAACCGCGCCGCCTGAATGATGGCGTTCTGCTCGGCGTGCACCGCGTAGCAGATCTCGTGATGGGTGCCCGAAGGGATATTCAGCTTACGCCGGAGGCATTCGCCCCGCTCCACACAGGTTTTCACCCCCGCGGGCGCGCCGTTGTAGCCGGTGGTCATGATGCGCTTGTCCTTGACGATCACCGCGCCGATCTTCCGGCCTTCCTGATAACAGCTTGCCCATCCGGCGATGACCGATGCCATCTCCATGAAGCGTTGATCCCATTTGTTCACGTTTTCCCTCCGTCGAAGCGTTCGTTGACGGCGCGGTAGGCCTCCGGCGAGCCGATGTCGATGCATTCGCCGCTGAAAACATAGGCGCGGATATCCCGCCGGGTGCAGAGCCACTCCGGGAAGTGCCCGGGCGCGTCCTTGGAATTGCCCTCGTTCAGGTACTGCATGAAGAGCGGCAGCGTATCCCGCCGGTAGAGGTAGAGCGCGTAAACGCCCACGTCGCTGGGGGGATCCTTGGGCTTTTCAACAAGGGACAGCACGCGGTTGTCGGGTCCGAGCGTGGCCACGCCGAACCTTCTGAGCGTTTCAAGGTCATCAATCCGGCCGGTGAGCAGCGTGTCCCGCCCGGTGCGCGCGAAATCCGCCGTAAAGTCCCGCAGCGGGAAGGTGAAGAAATTGTCGCTGGCCGCGACCAGAAGATCGTCATCCAGCCCGGCTTTTTCGATCACGAACTGGATGTCCCCCACCGCGCCCAGCCGGTCGTCGTTGGAGATCGTGCCATCGTCCCAGACGAAGAGCTTGAGCTTCGGATAACGGTTCTTCGCGCCCTGCGCCCATTCCTCAAACTGCTGGATAAAGCGGTGGTTGGATACGATGTGCGCCTCGGTCATGCCGTCCAGCGTCGCAATCTCGGCCACCAGCCGGTCCAGCATGGTGATACCGCCGATCGTAAGCAGTGCCTTGGGGGTGGATCGCGTGAGCGGGTACAGCCGCGTGGCATAGCCCGCAGCCAGAATCAGCGACTTCATCGTCAATAATTCCTCCAAAACCTGTGCATCTGTTGGAGCCTACCTGATTATACTTGCCCCGGAACGCTTTGTCAAACTTTGGCGGACAGGCAGCCTGGCAATTCTGACTTAATTCAAACATAACTTGCAAATTGGTACGGCATGCCATACAATGAATTGGTGATCGCGCTTGACAGCGCAAAGTACGTTCCAGAGAGGAGGCATTTCGAATGTCCGCTATCAACGTCATCGTTGGCTTGGCCAATGCAGCCGCGTACAATCTGGAGTGCCGCCTTATGCACCATCGTGAACGAAGGGCGTAGTTTTCGTCCGTATTCGCGTCGGTCATCGGGCAGCATTCGCCCGATGGCCGATTTTTTATGCCTCAAAATTCCAATGGGGGGACTTCCACAATGAAGCGAAAGAACCTACGCCTGATCCGCTCGATGCTGAAGGGCCATTTGCTGAAATACATCGGCTCAATCGTCGCGATGGCCTTCTCGGTGTGCGTATCGCTGCTCACGCCGCTGGTGCTGGCGGAGACAATCGACGCCGTGATCGGCGCGAAGCGTCCCCTGCAGCTGCCCGGGCCGATCCTGAACTGGGTCGACTCGATGGGCGGGCGCGAATTCCTGGTCCGAAACCTCTGGCTGATGGCTGGGAGCCTGCTGGCGCTGTACCTCCTGGGCGGCCTGTTCCAGTATCTGCGCGGGCGCTGGTCGGCGGAGGCCAGCGAGGACATCGCCAAGGCGCTCAGAGACCGCCTTTACGACCACCTGCAGCGGCTGTCCTTTGACTACCACGTCAAAGCCGAGACCGGCGACCTGGTGCAGCGCTGCACCTCCGACGTGGAGACCATCCGCCGCTTCCTGCAATCGCAGCTGGTGGAAATCTTCCGTACGTTCCTGATCGTGGGCGTCGCGGTGGTGGTCATGCTGAAGATCAACGTACCCATGACGCTGGTCTCGCTGGTGCTGGTGCCGGTCCTGTTCGCCTGGGCGTTCCTGTTTTTTAAATTGGTGCAAAAGAACTTTCAGAAGGTGGATGACGCCGAAGGCAAGCTGAGCGCCATGCTGCAGGAGAACCTTTCGGGTGTGCGCGTGGTGCGCGCCTTTGGCCGCCAGCAGTACGAAGTGGAGAAGTTTGCGCGCATCAACGATGACCTGTACAAAAAGCACCGGCACCTGACGGACCTTCTGGCGATCTACTGGCCCTCCAGCGACCTGATTTCCATGGTTCAGGCGGGAACGGCGCTGATCTACGGCGTCTTTCTGGCTGCAAGCGGACAGCTCCTGGTGGGCGAGATGACGGTGTTCGTCAGCTACATCTGGATGCTCCTATGGCCGGTCCGCCAATTGGGCAGGATCCTATCGGATCTGGGCAAGGCGCTGGTCTCCGCCGGCCGTATTTCGGAAGTGCTGGATACCAAACCGGAGCCCGATCAGGACGGCGACGATACCGCCTCTATTGGCGGCGACATCCGCTTTGACCACGTGGCCTTCTCCTATGAAAAGATGAACCCGGTGCTTCTGGATATCGACTTTACCGCCAAGAGCGGCCAGACGATCGCCATACTGGGCGCCACCGGCTCCGGCAAGTCCACGATGATGCACCTGCTCCAGCGGCTCTACGACACGGACGAAGGGCAGATCACCATCGGCGGCGCCGACATCCGCAAGATCCAGAAGGCCCACCTCCGAAGCCGCATCGGGCTGATCCTGCAGGAGCCGTTCCTCTACTCCCGTTCGCTCCGGGACAACATCCGCATCGCCACGCCGGAGGCTTCCGACGAAATGGTGACCGGAGTCGCCCAGACCGCCTGCGCCGACGGCTTCATTCAAGGTTTTGAGAAGGGCTATGACACGCTGGTGGGCGAGCGCGGCGTCACGTTGTCGGGCGGCCAGCAGCAGCGGGTGGCCATCGCGCGCACGCTACTCAAGCAAAACGACATTCTGATCTTCGACGACTCGCTGTCGGCTGTGGATACCGAAACCGATCAGGCCATCCGCGAGGCGCTTCGGCTGGAAAAGAAGCACGCCACCACCTTCATCGTCTCCCACCGACTGACCACCCTCAGCCAGGCGGATTTGATCCTGGTCCTGCAGAACGGCCGCATCGCCCAGCAGGGCACCCACGGGGATTTGATCGCTCAGGACGGCCTCTACCGCCGAGTCTGGCGCATCCAGTCCCAGTTGGAGGAAGAACTCGTCACCGACGCCTCGGCGTAAGGAACGCAGGGATCACACCGGAGGGCTCCGCCCTCCGGACCTCCCCAAGGGAGATGATCCCCCTTTTGACCCCGCGCAGGGGGAAAGATAGGCGTTTTAAGAAAACCGGCTTCGCCTCCTCGCAAACGGAAACCACATAAGCGGAATTCGTTTGCCAGTCGTTCTCAAACGGCAGCGGAAAAATGCGCGGCAAATTTCCGTTGCCCTCCGAAGGAGGATTATTCATGCAATCCCATCAGGAGCAAGACTACACCAAGCGGCTGGACGCCGGGCTGTGGTTCCGGGTGCTGGGCTATGTGAAGCCCTACCATCCCCACCTGCTTGGCATCATCGCGCTGATGATCGTATGCGCGGCGATGGACGTGGTGTTCCCGCTGTTAACCCGGGAAGCCATTGACGTGTTCATCGCAGGCGGGACAACCCAGGGCCTTGGCTGGTTCATCGCCCGGTACGCGATCACCGTGGCCGTCCAGACCGCGTCGATCGCCGGATTCATCTTTCTGTGCGGCCGGGTGGAGTCGGGTGTCTGCCACCGCATCCGCAAGCTGGGTTTCCAGCGCCTGCAGGAACTGTCCTTTTCCTACTATGACAAGACGCCCATCGGCTACATCCTCTCCCGCATGACCTCGGACACCCAGCGCCTGGGCGACACCATCGGCTGGAGCCTGATCGACCTGGTGTGGGGCAGCGGCTTCATCATCCTCTCGGTGATCGTGATGCTGACCATCAACCTTACGCTGTCTCTGGCGCTCCTCGTGGTGCTGCCGATTATCGCGGCGCTGGCGGTCTACTTCCAGAAGCGCATCCTGAAGAGCTACAGGGAGGTGCGCAAGACCAACTCCCGCATCACCGGCGCGTTCAACGAGGGCATCGCTGGCGCCAAGACCACCAAGACGCTGGTGCGCGAGGACGCCAACACGGAAGAATTCGTGCAGCTGACCCAAACGATGCGCTCCTGCTCGGTACGAGCGGCGGTTCTGTCCGCGCTCTTCATGCCGCTGGTCATGTCGCTGGGTTCGGTGGCGGCGGCCTACGCGCTGTGGCGCGGCGGGTACGAGGTGTTCGCTGGAATCACCAGCTTTGGTACCCTGACGCTGTTCATGAACTACTCGGTGCAGATTTTTGAGCCCATCACCAACATCGCCCGCGTATTCGCAGACCTTCAATCCTCTCAGGCGGCGGCGGAGCGCGTGGTGTCACTGCTTGAATCCAAACCGGACATCGAAGACACCCAGGGCGTGGAAGCCGTCTACGGCGACAATTTCCACCCGCTGAGGGACAATTGGCCGGGCCTGAAAGGCGACATCACGTTTGAACACGTTTCCTTCCAGTACGGCGGCGGCGAGAAGGTGCTGGACGACTTCAGCCTGAACGTCAAGGCGGGCCAGACCATCGCGCTGGTCGGCGAGACCGGCAGCGGCAAGTCCACCATCGTCAACCTGGTGTGCCGCTTCTACGAACCCACCTCCGGCAGGATCCTGATCGACGGCGTGGACTACCGCGAGCGCTCGCAACTGTGGCTGGAATCCCATCTAGGCTACGTGCTGCAGCAGCCGCACCTGTTTTCCGGCACCATCCGGGAAAACATCCGCTACGGCCGCCTGGACGCCACCGATGAGGAAGTGGAACGCGCCGCCCGCATAGTGGACGCCGAGGGCTTCATCCTGAAGTTTGAAAAGGGCTACGATACCGATGTGGGCGAGGGCGGCGGCAGGCTGTCCACCGGCCAGAAGCAGCTGATCTCCTTCGCGCGGGCGCTTCTCTCCAACCCGGCGATCTTCGTATTGGACGAGGCGACTTCCTCCGTCGATACCGAAACCGAGCAGCGTATCCAGAAGGCCATTGCGACCGCGCTCAAAGGCCGCACCAGCTTCATCATCGCACACCGGCTGTCCACCATCCGGGGCGCCGACCGCATTCTGGTCATTCAGGACGGCCGCGTTCTGGAGCAGGGCACCCACCGCGAGTTGATCGCGCACCGCGGCCACTACTACAACCTGTACGTCAACCAATTCCGCGAGGAGCGCGAGCAGGCGCTGCTGGGCCACGGGCTGGCTGAGTAACACCGCTCCATACCTCACGAGGATTCCCTCCCCCCCTCCGCGGATACTCCCTCTGGGTTCCGCATAAAGGTCATTGCCAAAACATAGGAGCGCCTTTTTGCGAGGCGCTCTTTTTCTTGACAGAGGTTGGATTTGTGGTAAACTGCCTCCATACGGCCTGTATTGAAAGGAAAGAACATCATGGAATGCGTCGTCAGAAATCTGCCTGTTTTCTATGAATCCGTCGGCTCGGGAACGCCGGTTTTGATCTTGCACGGCTATCATGTCGATCACCGGCTCATGTCCGGCAGCATGGAACCGGCCTTTGAGCACCTTGTGGGGTTCCGGCGGATCTATGTGGACCTGCCGGGAATGGGCAGGACAAAGAGCGCCGAATGGATCGTGAACGCGGACGCCATGCTGGAGTTGCTCCTCGCCTTCATCGACCGGGTGATCCCCGGCGAGCGCTTTCTGCTGGCCGGAGAATCCTACGGCGGCTATCTGGCGCGGGGAATCATACACCGCCTCGGCGGCCGTGTATCGGGCCTCCTCCTTCTCTGCCCCGCCGTCATCCCCGAATATGACAAGCGTTCGCTGCCCGAACACACGGTGATGAAAAGGGACGACGCGCTCCTTGCCACGCTCTCTCCAGAGGAGCAGAAGAGCTTCGCAGAAATCAATGTCGTCCAGACGGCGGATGTCTGGGAAAGCTTCCGCGACCAGATCCTGTCCGGCATCCAGCTGGCGGACATGCCCTTCCTGAAATGGTACCGGGAAAATGGATACGCCTTCACCTTCGACGTGGACGCGCTGGAGGCGCCCTTCCCCGGCCCTTCCCTATTCCTCTTCGGTCGTCAGGACTCGGTGGTGGGTTACCGGGACGCCTGGCCCCTTCTGGAATCCTACCCCAGAGCCTCGTTTGTGGTACTGGACCGTGCCGGACACAACCTGCAGATTGAGCAGCCCGAGCTGTTCCGCGCGCTCCTGACAGAGTGGCTGAACCGGGCCGCGGAAGCCATGCGGGATTGAGCATGACGAGCGAATCGTACTCATTGTTTCAGCGTATGTGTCTCAGAAAGCCGCCCGGCGGCAATTTGATAAATGATCAACCTCGATTCCAGTAGCGCACACAATCCGATCTGCTATACATTTCCTCCTGCGTTGAACACCGCCGCAAACATAAAAGGAGCCGCTCTTTCGAGCGGCTCCTGATGGTTGTTGGCTTATTCGACGACCTTGGTAACGACGCCGGAACCCACCGTGCGGCCGCCTTCGCGGATGGCGAAGCGGAGTCCCTCTTCGCACGCGATCGGCGTGATCAGCGTGATTTCCATCACGATGTTGTCGCCCG
>CALGYL010000308.1 GCA_937934775.1 uncultured Clostridia bacterium | reverse complement strand
GGAAAGGACGATCGAGCCCATGGAGCGCAGTGATTCGGGCTTCGCACCGGACCGGATCACATCCAGCATGGTGTTAAACCCCTCGATTGGGTACACCGTCCGCCCATCCAGCCGCCCAACGCGCTCCCGCCCGCGGTATTCAAAAGTGATCAGCTTCACGATCTCGCCTCCTATTGCGTCAATCCATCCAACTCACCCAGCCGGTCAGGGGTCAACACGATGATTCCATTTTCTTTGAGCAGCTTTGCCGTCAGGCCGTCGCCCGGCACAAGTTTGCCGGAGAAGCTGCCGTCGTAGACCTTACCTTCGCCGCAGGAGGGGCTTCGATCCTTAAGTACCGCGGCATGGCAGTCTGTTAGCCGCGCAAACGCCAGCGCCGTCTCCGCGCCGCGGGCATAGGGTTCAGTTACATCGGCACCGGACTTGTCGTACACTCGGCCGTCCCGCTTTTCGCCGGGCAGCCTGGGTGTGGGCAATCCGCCGTATAACTCCGGACAGACGGGAATCAGGGTGTGCCGCCCGGCAAGCGCCAGTACGCGTTCATCCTGAACGCACTGTCCGTCGAAGCGGCAGTACGCGCCGAGAAGACATGCGCTCACCAAGATGTTCATATGAAATTCCTCCCCAAACAGTCTCTGCCATTGTATCGCAAAAACGCCCGCCGCACAAGGAAAAACGCGCAAAGAGCGGGCAAGATATGGTATGATGTGTGCGTACGCGTCAAAGGAGGAGAGGAGATCATTATGAACGATACGCTCAAAGCGATCTATGAGCGCAAATCGGTTCGGGTTTTTGAGGATCAGCCTATTCCGGAGGAAATCAAACAGCAGATCCTGCGGGCGGCGTTTGAAGCGCCCACCGCGGGCAACCAGATGTTCTATACCATTTTAGACGTCACAGATCCGGAACTCAAGACCCGTCTGGCCGTCACCTGTGATGATCAGCCCTTCATCGCAAAAGCGCCGTTGGTTTTGATCTTTCTGGCCGATTGCAGACGCTGGCCGCGCTTATTCGAACTGGCGGGCGCGAAACCACGCGCCTTGGGTCCGGGAGATCTGTTCCTTGCGATGGCCGATGCCATCATCGCCGCGCAGAACGCGGTGGTGGCTGCGGAGAGCCTGGGCCTTGGCAGCTGTTACGTCGGCGACATTCTGGAAAACTGCGAACAGCACCGGGAAATGCTGAACCTGCCCGCGCATGTCGTGCCTGCTTGCATGCTGGTGTTCGGGTATCCGACCCGGCAGCAGAAGGACAGGCGTAAGCCGGTGCGCTTTGAAGGACGCTATATTGTGATGGAGAACCGCTTCCGCGACCTGACGGACGCGGAGCTGAAGGTGATGTGGGAAAAGGGGGAGCGCGATGCGGACGCCAAAGACTTTGAAGCGGAGGCGCGCGCATTTTGCGCCCGGAAATACAACAGCGACTTCAGCCTGGAGATGAGCCGCTCCGCCCGCGTCTACCTTAAGGATTTCGAGCCGTGAATTCCGTGATCCTTCAACCGGAGCCGCTCCGGCCGCCTCCGTACCCCAAACACGATAAGGTACATCCAAATTTCAGAAGTTCTTCTACTTTACGTCGCGCGCAAACCGTCGTATAATGTTTTGCGCGGGCTGAAATAGTGGAATGGCAGCCGCCGGGGACTTAAAAGCCCCTTTGGATTTTCTGATTGCGGGAACTCTTGATTTATACCAATTCAAAACATTAACGAATCCAACAACCAAGCTCTGGGGGTGATGGAAGCAACGCGTGCGGCATTACACATCAGGGAACGAACGCAGTCGCAGAGGCGGTCAACGACCTTCCCGAGGGAGGCAAAGACCTCGTTCCGAAAGCCCTTTTCCCGAATTTCATCCCAGCGCATTTCAATGGGGTTGAGTTCGGGAGTGTAGGGCAACAGCGGATACAACTGGATGTTCTCTGGGACCTGCAATGCTCCGGAGCTGTGCCAAGCGGCGTTGTCCACCACCAGCAGGATGTAGTCGTTCGGGTACGCCCGGGAAAGCTCTTTCAGGAACACGTTCATGCAGACCGTGTTCGTATAGGGCAGCACCAGCACGAATAGCTTTCCGTCTGCCGGGGATACCGCGCCATACAGGTGTCGGTATTCCCGGATGTGGTGACACGGAACGCTGGGCCGAATCCCCGCCGGACACCAGCACCGCTTGGGCTTATTGTGTATAACTAACGGTCATGCCTAACACTTGAAACGAATTCCAGGACGGTATCGAAGTGTCTATTTCCGCGGTTCCGATAGCCCCTGTGAGTGTGCTCGGTGTTGTAATGGACAAGCCACTGGTCCAGATCCTCCTGAAGCGCTTCCACGCTCTCGTAGAAGTTTTCACGGAATGCGATCCGGAAGAATTCGTCCAGCACCGTCTTGTTGAAGCGTTCAATAAAGCCGTTAGTCTGTGGGGACTTCACCTTGGTTCGGCGGTGCCCAATGTCGATTAAGGCAAGGTAGAGCTCAAAAGGATGATTCTCCGTTCCACAGAACTCCCGGCCGTTATCGGTGAGGATGGCGCCAACGGCCAGACCGTGCTCCTGGTAAAAGGGCAGCACGTCGTTGTGAACCAGAGCGGCGGCGCATTCCGGCTTCTTGCCGGTGTGCAGGAACCCGAAAGTGCATCCGCGAATCTATGCCCGCATGACTGGTTTGAGTCTCTAAAGGATCATCCACGCCTGTAATCTGCCGGGTCGCTGACGATAGCGCGGTTCTATTTTCAGCAATACGAAGCAACGGATGCCGCCCAAAACGTGTTTTGTGTTCTTTTACTTTTTCTCATTTTCACGAATTTGCGCTCTTCGGATTTTACCCGATATGGTCTTGGGCAATTCCTCCACAAATTCGATCACTCTTGGGTATTTGTATGGCGCTGTTACTTCCTTCACATGGTTTTGCAGTTCCTTTATCAACGCCTCGGATGCCGTATACCCTTTCGCCAAAACAATGGTGGCTTTCACAACCTGTCCACGAATGGGGTCAGGCGTGGCTGTGACTGCGCATTCAAGAACGGAAGCATGCTCAAGCAATGCGTTTTCCACCTCAAACGGCCCAATACGATAACCTGAACATTTGATGACGTCATCGTTTCGTCCGACAAACCAGTAATACCCATCGTCGTCACGCCACGCCATGTCTCCGGTACAGTAAACCCCATTTGACCAGCACGCGGAAGTAATCGCTTCGTCCTGATAATATCCCTTGAATAGGCCCGTTGGGTGCTTTTTGTCCGTGCCCGTGACGCAGATGGCGCCAACCACGCCGTTATCGCATTCGCCGCCGTCTTCCGCAATCAGCTTAATGCCGTACAGCGGAGAGGGCTTTCCCATAGAACCCGGCTTAATCGGATCCCATCCGAAGTTTGCAAGCAGGACAGACGTCTCCGACTGCCCAAACCCTTCGTACAAATCCATGCCCGTTTTCTGTTTGATTTGGTTGTAAACCTCCGGATTCAGCGGTTCGCCTGCGGTGCCGGAGTGTTCGATGAAGCTGAGATCCACGCCCGACAGATCCTCTTTGATCAAGTATCGATATATGGTGGGCGGAGCGCAAAACGTCGTGGGATGCAGAACCTGCATGGCCTTGAGCAGTGTATGCGGCGTAAACTTTTCCGTATCAAAAGCGCCGATCGCGGCGCCGCAGATCCATTGACCGTAAATCTTGCCCCACGCAAATTTCGCCCAGCCTGAATCCGACTGAGTCATGTGTACGGTGTTATTCCGGACCTT
>CALGYL010000307.1 GCA_937934775.1 uncultured Clostridia bacterium | reverse complement strand
TAGGCCTCGCCGCCAGCCAGTTGCACCTGCGGCACGCTGCCGTTCCAGCGGGTGATCTTGAGGTACTGAATGAACTCGTCGGTCAGCGCCGCGGCCAGCGCCTGGTTCTTCGCGGCCTCCTGCTCGCCTGCGTATCGGGCGGCGTCGGCCTGAATGCGCGCGACCTTGGCGTCGGCCTCGGCGAAGATGGACCGCTCCTGGGCTTCGGCGTTGGCGGCGATCACGCGGCGCTCAGCGGCGGATTTTTCGACGCTCACCTGCTGGGACTGCTCGGTCTCCACGCGCAGCTTGGTCTGCAGCGCCACCTGTTTTTTCTCAACGGCGTCGGTGAACGCGTCGGTGAAGTCGATGTTCTCAATCGCGATGGACACAATCCTGACGCCCTTATCCTGCATGAAAGGCACCAGCAGTTCCTGAATCTGATTGGCCAGCGTCGAACGCGCGCCGATCAGGTTTTCCGCGGTGTACTTGGTGAAGACCGCCTTCACGTCCTCCTGAATGCGGGGGGCCATGACCTTGTCGTAGTAGTCAACGCCGATGTCCTGATAGAGGTCCTGTACGGTGTTCTTCTCCACCGCGTAGTTGACCGTGCAGACCACATCCACCTGCTGAATATCGCTGGAGAACGCCTGCAGCGTCAATGTCGCCTTCTGGGTGCGGGTGTCCATCAGGATCACCTGCTGCAGCGGGTTCTTCAGGTGGAGGCCCTCCGGCAGCGTATAGTTCTCGACGTGGCCGAAAGTGGTCACGATGCCGATGTGACCGGTGGGGACGACCGTATAAGGCGCCAGCGCCACAAACACCACAATGACCAATACAAGGATGACCGCGGCGATGATCAGCTTGAAGCCCGGTCCTCTGCGCTGCATTTTATAGACATTCCCCTGGGTCTGACTCATGGTTCTACCCCTTCCGTAATTCCCTTACCCTGCCAATATACCATAAAGTGTGGCATTTTCTCAACGGTTCCCGTCCGAAATCCGCATTTTGGGTGCTCAACCGTCTCCCCCGGCCATTTTTTGTCTGAAAAAAACCGCCGCACCGATCGATGCAACGGTATTTTTATCCATTTCCCTTGAGCAGGGTCCAGGGGGATCATCCCCCTGGCGGGTTTCCAAAGGGCAGCGCCCTTTGGCGTTCCCTGTCTCTACGCGTTCTTCTCCAGGAACCTGCCGATGCGCTTCAGCGCTTCGGCCAGCTTTTCATGGGAGGAGGCGTAGGAGATGCGAATGTGGCCCTCGCCGCCCGCGCCGAAGGCGTCGCCGGGCACGGCGGCCACCTTCTGCTCCATGAGCAGCTTCTGGCAGAACTCTTGAGAGGTCAGGCCGGTACCCCGGACGGAGGGGAACGCGTAGAACGCGCCCAGCGGCTCAAAGCAGGGGAGACCGAGGCTGTTGAAGCCGTCCACCACCAGCCGCCGCCTGCGGTCGTAGGCGCGCACCATGGTGGAAACGTCCGCGTAGCCGTTTTCCGCGCCCACCTTCATCGCTTCCAGCGCGGCATACTGCCCGGCGGTCGGCGCGCAGAGCATGGTGAACTGGTGAATCTTGCACATCAGCGCCGAAAGCTCCCGGGGCGCGCAGGCGTAGCCCAACCGCCAGCCGGTCATGGCGAAGGCCTTTGAGAAGCCGGAGAGCGTGATGGTGCGCTCCCACATGCCGGGAATGGCCGCGAACGACTGGTGCTTCAGGCCGCCGTAGGTCAGTTCCGCGTAGATCTCGTCGGCGATGACGATCACGTTGGTGCCCCTGAGCACCTCGGCGATTTTTTCCAGATCCTCCCGGCCCATCACGCCGCCGGTGGGGTTGTTGGGGTAGGGCAGGATCAGCGCCTTGGTCTTGGGCGTGAGGCAGCTTCGAAGCGCCTCGGGCGTCATGCGGAAGGCGTCCTCCGGCCGGGTCTTCAGCGGAACGCAGATGCCGCCCGCGAAGGCGATGCCCGGCGCGTAGGACACGTAGGTCGGGTCGGGGGCGATGACCTCGTCGCCCGGCTCCACCAGCGCGCGCAGGGCCAGATCAATGCCCTCGCTGGCGCCGACGGTGACCAGAATCTCGTCCATGGGGTTGTAGCGCACTTCAAACCGGTTCTCCAGATACCCCGCGATGGCACGGCGCAGTTCCATTAGGCCCCAGTTCGAGGTGTAGTGGGTGTGGCCCTGCCGGAGCGAGTAGATGGCCGCGTCGTTGTAGGTCCAGGGCGTTGTAAAATCGGGCTCGCCCACGCCCAACGAGATCGCGTCCTTCATCTCGCTGACAATATCAAAGAATTTGCGGATGCCGGAGGGCGGCACATCGGCCATCCGGCGGCAGACGACTTGATCGTAATTCACGGCGACACCGCCAGTCGTTCATCGCGGCGGACCCCTTCAAGAATCACGCCCTCGTTTTTGTATTTTTTAAGCACAAAGTGGGTGGCGGTGGAATTGACGTGCTCCAGCGTGGACAGCTTTTCGGACACGAACAGGGCAAGCTGTTTGATCGAGCGTCCGCGCACCAGAACCATCAGGTCGTAGGCGCCGCTCATCAGGTAGACGCTGGACACCTCCTCAAAACGGTAGATGCGCTCGGCGATGGCATCAAAACCCTGATCCCGCTGCGGCGTAACGCGCACCTCGATCAGCGCCTCCACTTCTTCGCCGCCGGCCAGATCCCAGTTGATCATGGCGGGGTACTTGACCAGAATGCCGCGGGCTTCCATGCTGCGGATGGACTCCCGGACGGTATTTTCATCGCTGCCGGTCATCACCGCAATGCGCGAAGGCTCGGTGCGGGCATCCTCCTTCAGAATCTCCAGTATGTTCAGTTCAAAATCGTTTACGCTCATGGCGGTTCACTCCTCATTTTCGATTGCGGACGCCGTCCAGGACGTCCCAGATGCGCTCCAGATCCTCCTGCGAGAAGTAGGAGAGGATCAGTCTTCCGCGCTGCGCGTCGCCCTCCAGCTTGGCCCGGGTGCCAAAAACATCCCGCGCCATGGTTTCCAGCCGGGCCAGTTCGCCCGCAGGGCGCAGCTTGGGCTTTTTTTCGGGCTGGGCAGCCTGCTGTTGGCAGATGCGCTCCAGTTGGCGGACGCTGAGGGACTGCGCTCTGGTCAGATTGGCCAGCCGCACCTGCGCCTCGGCGGAGGCAAGCCCCGCCAGCGCCCGCGCGTGGCCCGCGGACAGCGCGCCGCTCCTTAGCATGTCCAATACCTGCTCGGGCAGCGTCAGAAGCCGCAGGAGATTGGCGACCGCCGGGCGGCTCTTTCCAAGCCGCTCCGCCGCCTGCTCCTGGGTGTAGCCGCATTCGGCGATCAGCGCGCGCACGCCCATGGCCTCTTCGACCGGGTTCAGGTCCTCGCGCTGCAGGTTCTCGATCAGCGCGATTTCCAGGCGCTTGGTGGCGTCGTAGTCCCGGACGATGGCGGGGATTTCGGCCAGGCCCGCAAGCCGCGCGGCGCGGAAGCGCCGCTCGCCCGCGATGATCGAATAGCGCGCGCCGGCGCGCTGCACGAGGATCGGCTGCACCACGCCCACCGAGCGGATGGAGTCCGAAAGCTCCCGGAGGCTTTCATCGTTGAAAGACCGGCGGGGCTGTTCGCGGTTGACATCGATGTCCTGAAGGCGGATGGACAGAACCTGGTCGCCCGGATCAACTTCCGGCTGGTT
>CALGYL010000306.1 GCA_937934775.1 uncultured Clostridia bacterium | reverse complement strand
CTGCGCTTCAGCTCCTTGCAGGATGAAAAAATCCCTCGCCGCTTTGGAAGAAATAATGTTTCGTACTGGTATTGGTATGATTTCCGTTTCCGGTGGTTTGCAAAGCACAGCATGCCTGTCTGGTCTATCGTCTGTCCGACGGACAGGCCGCGGTACGCAAAACGGCGGCGATGGAATATTTCTCCGGCTGCATGACAAACTATCCCTGAGGTGATGGGATTGACGAAAAAGGGGTCAGGACAGGGCAGGACGCCCAACAAACAGAAGCAGTTGAAAGACGCGATTGAATCCGTTCCGGGCGACAACCGAAACCAGAACCACAATGCGAAAAAGGAGGCGCTGGGGCCCAACACAAAGCGGTGATCATGGAACAGGGAAGAGCCGGAAAACATACCGGAAGTGGCGCGGGCCCGGAGCCTGACGCGATTTCCAGTGGTTTCTCCGGCTCCCGCTATGCCGGGACGAAGGAGGATGATTTAAATTTCATGATTTGTCAGGTCATCGGCGGTTCAGTTGGCGGTTGATCTTTTCGCTGACACGCTTCCGCGTCTCATAGACCCACGCCTCGTCAAAAAGCAGCCGGAACGCGCGGGAGAAGCCGTAGTACAGGTTGACGCTCTGGTAGTACCCTTCTAGAAAGGACAGGTCCTGCGCTTCCATAACCGGCTTTGGAAGCGACCTTTCATGCGCGACGAAGCACGCCTCCACATAGGAGAGAAACTGCGTCATCCGCGCCTCGCTGTGTACGTCAAAGGGCAGCATGATCAGCTGCCACTGGATCCGCTCGGGAAGGCGGTAATGCTGTACCCGATCCAGTACCAACAGCTGATCCCGCACATCCATCTTGCGGTAGTAGGGCAGGGCTTCCTCCCGCGTGCTCCACAGCGCCAGCTTTTCACGCAGCGGCAAGAGCCCGATCGACAGAATCGCTTCGCTGGGGCCGACGATGGCCTGCTCCACCGGCGGGTCATCCGCCTCGATCTGCGACTCCAGGAACAGTTGCCCGCCGCCTGTGGAACCGACGTACCCCACATCGTAAATACCCAGCCGGCCGGCGCGGCCGGCGATCTGCTTGACTTCCTGAGAGGTCAGCGGGCGGACCTCCTCGCCGTCGAACTTACTCAGTTCCGTGAACAGGATGCGCTGGATTGGCAGGTTCACGCCCATGCCGATGGCGTCGGTAGAGACCAGCACGGGCCGTTCGCCCCGCACGAACGCGCCGCACTGCATCTTGCGCACCTCCGGCGGCAAATCGCCGTAGATCACCGCGGCGGGCACGCCGCGCGCGGCGAGGGTTTCAGCCAGTGCCACCACTCGCTTTTTCGAAAAGGCGACCAGCGCGTCGCCTGGCCGGACGGCAGCTAGCTCTACCGGCTCCCGCACGATTTCCAGAGGCACGGCGCGCTCGTACTGCCTTAAGACCAGCTCGTCGCCGCAGTCCTCGATCATGCGAACCAGCTGCTCCCTGGCGCTCATCGCGCCGCACACGTGGATCTCCGGACAGTTCAGCCCCAGGATCGCCCGCGTCCATGCCGCGCCCCGCTGGGGATCGGCCAGCAGCTGCGCTTCGTCCACCACCGCCACGCGGTAGCGTTTGCCAAGGTCCAGCTTCTCCACGGTGCAGCTGACCAGTTGCGCCTCGTCGACCAGAATTTCCTCCTCGCCCGTTAAAAGATTGCAGGGCGCGCCTTCGCTGTTCATCCATTCGTAGTTTTCCAGCGCAAGCAGGCGCAGCGGCGCCAGATACACGCCCTGTCCGGCCTCCATCAGCCGCTGAATCGCCTGATAGGTTTTGCCCGTATTGGTGTCGCCCAGGTGCAGGATGAACCTGCGCCGCTGGCGCCGGGCCTCCGGGTATTCGGCCTTTGGGTTGGTTGGAAAATGCCGGTTGAACGCCTCGGCCAGCAGTTTGGGGATGTGGCTGGTCATCAAAACGGACAAGACGCCCGCGTTCAGGTAGGCGCGGAATTTCCCCTGGACCACCTCTTCAAACTTGAACTGGGTATCATGCTGGCGGTTGTAATCCTCCAGGATGCGGCGGGACAGCCCTTCCAGCAGGGCGAGGTAGTCGTTGTAGAGCGCTTCGAATCCGCGCGGAGCATGGCCGCGCAGCCGGTTCAGCGCCTTGAGCTTATCCCGGACCGCCGCGTCGAGCTGCCAAAGGTTCTTCGCCTTTGTGTGCGCCGCCAGTTCCTTGAGCTTGATGTACTGCTTGCGGATCGCGCCGAATTCAAAATCCTGCCGTTTTTGTATTTTCATGCTTGCGCTCACATCCTTGGCAATTCTACGCTCAGTATACCACATTTCGCCCGCCGCAAGCCGATGGAACGGATGGGATTCTTTCAAATGCCGGTAAACGAATCCTTTGGCGCCGCGTATGCAGCATATTGACAGGAATCATTGACACATTGCGGAAAGACGATGTATAAATATTAATTTTCGCATCGATGACCCGATATATGCTTTGTTGAAACGTATGACTCCGCGCAGCATGCGAATGGGGGATTGCATATGAAGCACATCAAGATCCGCGGAAAGATGCTGATATTCTCTTTTACCGCCGCGGCGCTGATCATTCTCGTTTGGGCGCTGTCCATTTTCTACTCAGACCGTCTTAAGATCGGAAGCCCTCTGTATAAGGAGATCATTCTCACCAACGAGTTGACTGCGGACATCCTCCCCCCGCCGGAATATGTGGTGGAATCCTACTGCCTTGCGCTTCGGTACGCGTTCACCGCCGATAGCTCGGAGCGCGAGCAGATCCTCGGGAAGATCGAGAAGCTGGAAGCGGATTACAATACCCGCCATGAATACTGGCAGGGTATTCTTGCCGGCCAGCCGGAGCTGGTTCAGGCATTCCTGAAGGATTCTTATGATCCCGCGATGTCGTTCTTCGAGATATTCCACGGTCAGGTCATGCCCGCCGCCGCATTGGGGGACGCTGCCGCCATTCAGACCGCCATGACGGCGCTGAACGGCGCTTATGAGACGCACCGGGAGGCCATCGACGCAACCGAGGCGCTTTCGGAGAGCTGGCGCAGCGCCACAATGCGGGAAGCGACGGATGCCGCCGCGCATAACGAATTGGTGATGATTCTATTGATCGTCGCATCAATTGGCGCCGGCGTTGTGGTCAGCTTCGTCATCTCCCATTCGCTGGTTCTTTCGGTCAAATACGCCAACGGGGTCTTTGAGCGCATCGCGGAGGGCGATTTTACGGCCGAGGTGGTGGATGGGCGCGTCACGCGGGACGAATTCGGGCGGCTGTGCCTGTCCGCAAAGCGCACGACGGAGCATTTGAATGGCATCCTGTCCACGGTTTCGCTCTCCGCATTCCAATTGAACGAAAAGGCACTGCGCATTTCAGATACCTCGCGGTCGCTGGCGCAGGGGGTCTCCGAGCAGGCAAGCTCTGTGGAAGAGTTGGCGGCGACGGTTACCCAGATCACGGAGCAGGTGCGATTCAGCGCCCAAAGCGCCGCAAAAGCCCGGACGCTGTCCGTTGCCGCCACGGAGGAAGTCATCAAGGGGAGCGGGCAGATGGATCAGATGACGCAGGCGATGCGCGAGATTGGCGTTTCATCCGGGGAGATATCCAAGATCATTCATCTGATTGATGACATCGCCTTCCAGACCAATATGCTGGCCTTGAACGCGGCGGTGGAAGCCGCGCGGGCGGGCGAAGCGGGGAAGGGTTTCGCCGTCGTGGCCGACGAGGTGCGGAGTCTTGCGGGCAAGAGCGCCGAGGCCGCGAGGACCACCACCCGGTTCATCGAGGCTTCCGCGGCGAAGGTCTCCGAAGGCATGAAGATCACGGACGAGACCGCTCGTTCGCTTACGGAAATCGTGGCCAAAGTGGAAGAGATCTCCGGCTTGATCCGGGACATCGACGCGGCGGCTTCGGAGCAGACCACCGCGCTGAAGCAGGTGTCGCAGGGGATTGAGCAGATATCGTCCGTCGTCCAAATGAACTCCGCCAAGGCGGAGGTGAGCGCGGCCGACAGCGAAGAACTGCTTAATCAGGCCGAGGCCATGAAAGAGCAGGTGGCGCAGTTCAAGGTGCGCGGCCTGTAGGTGTAATCAGCGCGTAGGTATATTTCCATCCATCGGTTCAGCCCACAAAGGCTGGACCGTTATTTTTGTGGGAACAGTTTCGCGGGAAAATAAATTGTGTAAGATATGATTGTAAACAATATAATTTCAAACAATAAAATTGCGCGGGAGGCGGCATGAGCGAATTCGATCCTTTGAAACTGCAAAACCAACTGTGTTTCCCGCTGTACGCCGGCGCGAAGGAAATCGTCCGGATGTACACGCCGCTGCTCAGGGGCATTGATCTGACCTACACTCAGTACATCGCGATGATGGTGCTCTGGGAGGAGCGGGAACTCACCGTTAAGGAGATGGGAAAGCGGCTGTTTCTGGACGCGGGCACGCTGTCTCCGCTTCTCAAAAAGTTGGAGCAGCGGGGGCTGATTACCCGCAGGCGGCATTCCGGAGACGAGCGCAGCGTCGTTCTGACCATTACCGAAGCGGGGATGACACTTCGAAGGCGCGCTGAGTCCATACCGGAAAAGATCGGCTCTTGCATTCCGTTGTCCGCGGACGAGTCGCGGACACTCTACGGACTTTTGTACAAAATTCTGGACCATGTAAAGGAGAATGAACATGACTGTGTATGATTTTAGAGTCAAGGATGCCGGAGGCCGTACGGTTTCACTTTCCGAGTACGAGGGCAAGGTGCTCCTGATCGTCAACACCGCCACCCGTTGCGGCCTCACGCCCCAGTATGAGGGCCTGCAGGCTGCCTATGCGAAGTATCAGGACAGGGGCCTTGAGATTCTGGACTTCCCGTCCAACCAGTTTCTGGGCCAGGCGCCCGGAACCGACGAGGAGATCGGCTCGTTCTGTACGCTCAACTATGGCACGACCTTCCCAAGGTTCGCCAAGATCGACGTCAACGGCAAGGATGCGGACCCGCTGTTTGTCTGGCTGAAGGATCAGTTCCCGGAGGATACCGGCGACGAGGAGTCTCAGTCCTTTGAGCGGAAAGTGAAGGTGTTCAAGCCGTTTGCCAAGCACGGCGACATCAAGTGGAACTTCGGCAAGTTCCTGATCGACCGTAAGGGCAATCCCGTGGCCCGGTTCTCCCCGGCGATCGCGCCGGAAAAACTGACGGCGGAGATCGAGAAGCTTCTGTAGTGCCGCCCCGGATATCCGCCCCGCGCTTTTCTGAAAGCGCGGGGCGGATATCACAGGCTGTCAAAGAACCCACTTATCGAGCAGCGAAGGGTGGGTTCTTGCGTAGC
>CALGYL010000305.1 GCA_937934775.1 uncultured Clostridia bacterium | reverse complement strand
TATCTTCACGTACATCGTTGTCCCTACCATTCCGGCCACCTCGGTTGTATACTCTCTTTTCAAAGTATAAACCGTGGCCTTTTATTTGGAAAATAGTAGGGATTTTTGTTTGCCACAAACCCGCCATTTTAGTTTACCAGTTACAATAATCCACGGTATAAGCTGTGTCCCCCGATTGTCTCCCATCGTAGACGGCCAACAGCGCCGTCGTGTTGTCCACCATGTACCGATTGCTCTTTTGGTAGCAATCGTGGGTGTACGGGTGGGATATGAGCACCATTTCGTCGGCTCGTTCTACCAACTTAAAATACCTGTCGCGCCATTCATCTGACCACGTCGTCGCCTGCTCCTCATGGGGTATCACGCAGATCAATCGCAAAGCGGGGTACGTGGTGGCTTTTACCCACAGTACCATGTCGCCAAAGATGATGCCTGCACCGCGCTCTGCGTTGCAATAGTAGGTGTCATATCCCTGCGCCGCCCTCTGCATGATTTCATCCAGTAGCAGCGCCTTGAGTTGGATGCACGGTGCGCTCAGCTGATGCCCATCTGATGAAAGCCATTCCATGTGTTGACCGGTGAATGCAAGTGCTTTGCTCATTGTATCTCCTCCGATTGTTATTTGCGGTGGCACAACGTAAACAATAACACCCTCAATCGCAGCGGTCAACGGTGCGCCGTTAATCATTGTCACAGCATCCTGATAAGCTAAGGGCAACGGTAAAGCGTTAAACCACAAATGGAGGAGATACGCGCATGACTATTGTCCAGGCGACCGTCCAGCGCATTCTGACCCTATGCAAGGAGCGCGGCGTCACAATCAATGGGATCAGCAACATATCCGGCATCACGCAATCCACGCTGAGTGACATCATCAACGGATCAACGAAAAATCCCAGCATCGTGACAATCAAAAAACTCTGCGACGGCTTTGAGATCACTGTCCGTTATTTTTTCGACTCGGATATTTTTGACGATCTGGAACAGGAGGTCAAGTGATTACAGCCCCATCATCTCCTTGCACACCCTGTCGCTCATCTTGATCGCACCGACCAGGATCAACATGGAGAAGATTGTCTCCCCGACATAGCTCCAGACGATGTTGGTGGCGGACATGTTTTCGTTGATGCCCGCTGGGGCACTGGATGAAAAGGCGGTAAAGATCAAGCAGGCGATGACGATGACGGCGCTCTCCAGACAGACCCCGGCGTATGATTTCAAAAAGTGTATGCCGACGCTGGATGTGCCCTCGCCCGCGAAGGTGGAGAGCGGGATGGGCGCGAGGGCGGTATAGGTGTAAAGCCTGAAAAAACGGCCGTAGACGCTCATGATCATGACGAACGAGAGTACCGTGACGAACAGCGAGCCGAGAATCGTCACCGCCCAGAGGGGAATCGATTCCCAAAACCCCACGCCGACAATCTTTTGCTTCACCACATCCGGCAAGGATGCCGTTGCCGCCGACAGGCTTCCGAATCGGGCGGTTGCCGCGTTCATCACACCCTGACAGATTTTGAAGATCGCCAGCATGATGTCCATGCCGTAGGTGACGGCGGTCTTGGCCAGCACAAACCGCAAGAAGAACCGAACCGCCTGTTCCGGGTGCTTGAGTTCCGTCAGGTTCATCGTGGACTTCATGATGCCCATCACGAAGAACAGCACCAGTAGCGCTAGACCAATCGCCATCAGCGAGCCGTGGATGCCCTCGATCACCTTCCAGACGGAGCCGCCCTTGAAGGACTGCGGCGACTGCGTGACGAGTTGCCAGATCTCAGCCAGCTTGCCGTTCCAGGTATTGAGCGCATTGACGATATTGTCTACAACCCAGTTTCCACTGGATTCCATGCGGGTTTCACCTCCCCGCGGGCGGCGCAAAAGGACGCGCCGCCCGCGCTTTCATCATGAATTATTTGGTTATCAAATCGAGAATTTCCTTCGCAAACATAATAATTACGCCGCCCGCGAGCGTCATGAATCCATTGGCGCGCTGGCTCGGATCGTGGCTTTTTAGCGAAAGACCGATTTGCACCACGCCGAATCCGAGCAGGATGAGGCCAATCGCCCGAATGACCGAGAACATGAAGGTGGACAGATTGCCGATGACCTTGATCGGGTCGCCGGAAGCCAGCGCGGGCAGGGCGCACATGCAGGAGAAAATGATGGCGAGAGCGCAGTAGACACGGAATCCCTTGCGCTGGAATGCTTTCTGGATGGCGTTTTTCATGATGAGGTCACTCCTTTTCCATAATGGGTTCATCTGTCGGTTCATCGGTGGGATCGGGTTCTGTAGCCAGCATCTGCGCAAATTCGTCGCCATCGAGCACAATGTAGTCCTCCACGCGGTCGGCATCAAAGGGGATATCCTCGGGCAGCGTGTCCAAGCCATCGTAGCGATAGAGCTTGCCGTTGCCGTCCGGCGTGTGCGCGATATTCGGATGCTTGAGCAGGTTGTACTTCTCGTCCGCAATGGGACGCTCGCCGCGCATGAACAACAGCGCATAACGATTGTCCAGCATCCGCACCTCGTCCGAGGTGAGCAGTTCGCGCCCGGTTTGCTGGTAGTTGTCCGAGTAGCTGCCGTTTTTGCCTTTATTGAGGCCGTGGGTCGTTGTGTCGATGGTGCCCTTGCCCATGAGCTTGGAGACATACTCGTGCGTGGACTGATCGTTGCCGCCGAGGTACAGGAAGGTGTCGCAGTTCCCGACGAGACTCTCCCAGTTGTCCTTGAACAGCGCCTTGAGCTGTGCCATATTCTGAATGATGATGGACACGCTGATCTCCCGGCTGCGCATGGTGGCGAGCAGCTTCTCGAAATCATCCGGAAGAGCGACGTTGGCGAACTCGTCCATCACGAAGTGAACATGGATGGGAAGCCTGCCGCCGTACTTGTAATCCGCCAGATGATAGAGCTGTTGGAATACCTGGGTGTAGAACATGCCGATCAGGTAGTTGAAACTGGAATCATTGTCCGGGATGCAGCAATACACTACCGTCTTGCGCTCCCCGATGGAGGGGATCTCCATCTCGTCGAAGTCCGTCATGCGCGTCACCTGCGACAGGTTGAACGTCGCCAGACGCACCCCCACCGATACCAGAATGCTCTTGGCGGTCTTTCCTGCCGCCATCTTGAAGATGCGGTACTGCTTGACCGCGATGTGATCGGGATTCATCATGGCGAGCCGGTCGAACAGGATGTCGAGATCACTCTTGTAGCTCTCGTCCTCCTCGCGCACCTCCGCGGCCCCAAGCATATCCATCACCATGCCGAAGTTGCGCTCGTACTCCGGGGCTTGATGGACGAGGTAGAGCAGGAGGGCTTGCAGAAGCGCCGTCTCGGATTTCTCCCAGAACGGATCATTGGTATTGGTTCCCTTGGGGGTGGTGTTGCGGATGAGGTTGGTCACGAGCCGCAGAACGTCGTTATCGGAAGAGATGTACTGAAGTGGGTTGTATCCGAAAGATTGGTTCATGTTGATGAGGTCGATCACCTTCACATCGTAGCCCAGCTTCTTCATCAGGCCACCGGTGTCGCGGCAGAGTTCGCCCTTGGGGTCTGTGACCACGAACGAGGTATTTCCCTGCATCACATTGGGTTTGGCATAGAAGCGCGTCTTGCCCGAACCGGAGCCGCCGACCACCAGTACGTTCAGATTGCGGCGGTGGGCGCGGCCATCCAAACCCAGCTTAAAATGCGCGGTAAGCAGCAGATTGGCGGTGGGATCGCGCGCGGCATACTTCTTTGTGATCTGGCGCGCATCACCCCAGCGCGCTGAGCCGTATTCCTCCAGCGGCTTGGTTCTGCGCCGGGAGGATGCCCACGCGAGGATGCTCACGGCGTACAACCCCATGAACAGCAGCAAATACTTGGGCGACGCATCCACCCATCGGACGCGAAGCGGTTCCGCCATCGCTGCGTTGAGGCCGTCCAGCAACTGCGCGAAGTTCGGGTCTGTCATCATGATCGGCGCAAGTATGAGCGCGAACCATGCCACGGGGATGACCAGAAGAATGAGTACAATGAGCGCTGCCCGGTCGAGTTTTCCGACCTGCCTGGGCATCATCGCTCATCACCCCGAACGCGACGCCGCTTTTGATGCCTAGTGGGTGCGTCGATGGCCTTGAGCAGCACCTCATCGATGATATCGGTGGTCATCCCCTCGGCCAATTTGTCGTTGCGGTAATCGTTGAGGGCGTTCAGCACCACGCCATGTTCGTGATAATCCATCTCGAGAATCCGCTTTTCATCGTCCGGCATCGCTTCACCTCGCTTTCTGCCTGCCCTTGGGCGGCTTGATCGGCGCTGCGGCCGCGCGCTTGTTCCGCAGGACGCGGAGTTGGTCGCGGACAGAGCTACTGGCGGAACCGCCTCTGCCGGGCGAGGTACGCGCGGACGGAGAAGGGCTGTCCTTCCGCGCCGCCGTAGGGTTTTCCTGTCCTTCCTTTGAACGGATGATTTCGCTCTTGATGTGTGCCACATCCGGGTGCTCGGAGATCGCCAGCCGGTCGAAAATGCGGCTCACGCGCGCGGCATCCTCTGTGCGAAACATGACATCGCACTTGCCATCTGCGCCCTTTGTATCCTTGATCGCCACGAACATCACGCCGTACTTCTTCGCCATCTCATTGAAATAGGGGATCTGCGCCGCGTCAATGCGCTGTACGGATAGCTCCTTGCCATCCGCGATCATGCGCTTGAGCGTGGTTTTTCCCTTGCTGGGGCCACCCTGCTTGAGCAGGTTTGCCAGATAGATCGCCAGATGTTTCGCGCCGTCCCCGGTCAGTCGGAGCAATACCTCGCCGCCCTTGAACGAATACGAAACCATCTGATCAGCGGCCTCGCCGCCATTGTACATGGTCGTCACCTCACTCGTTTTGAATTTGGCGCATCTTGGCGCCGACATACTGCGGCCGCACCCAAGTGCGTTGAAACTTTCGCCACTCGGGTTCAGTCGCGCCATCCGAATCCCGGAACAACATGGCATAGGGCATGAAGCCCGCACGGATGGTCTGTATCAGGCGCGTCTCCGCCTGTGTAAAGCTGTCTCCCGGATAGCCAATCAGGACATAGCAGCAGGCGTGGTGGCTTGCCGCGCTGATGCCGCCCATGCGCAGCAGTTCACCGGCATGGATAAGCGGTTCGAGATCGTCGGGGGTATCATACGCAAAGTACAACCTCTGCACCTTCGATTCCCAGATAAGCTGCACATGCCACGGCTTTAGGCGCTTTGCCTCCAAGCCGCCGCTCAACACGGGTTTATCATCCTGCCTTCTCAGCATTCGGAACACCGAATGGATATGGCCATCCGAGCAGGCCAGCAGATTGTCATCCAGCACGTTCCAGCCATCGTGTATCTCAAGCTCCCGCAGTTTCCCTTCCCGATGCGGCACGGAGCAGAACCAACAGGCATTGGGACAGCCTCGGCTGGTGATGACATATCCTTTTTTCAAATACATGCCCGGCGTAAATGCACCGCCCGGTGCACCGTATGCAGGACCTCCCACCAACACCGGCACGCCCAACGCGCGCCATTGCTCGGCCAGCGTTTCGGCGGCGGGAATATCATAGGTAAATGTCGCGCTCACATGCACTTCGTCAATGTCTTCCAAATCGTGCGGGGGCGCGCGGCAGACAAATGCAAGCCGATCATCCGGGGTGGCTTTTGTTCGGCGGGGAAACACACGGACAGTTCTCTTTTCCATCTTCACGCTCCATCTTCAGAGAATTCTCAGCGCACGAATGCCGGGAAACGAATGAAGCCGCCCTTGTCGGGCGGCCTCATGGCATATTCGGTTCGCTTGGTATTATCGCTCGGGTTCCTTTGTCTTTGCGGGCTTTCCCTTGACCGGAGCGATGGGGGTTCCCCGCAGATCATAACTGGAGGTTTGCGCGGCGGGCGTTGCCCAGCCAAACAGCGAGCCGCCCAGCATTGCCGCCTCCTGCTGGCGCGTGACATACAAACCGCGGTTGTACTGCGTCGCCAGCCTCCTGTTCTTGTCCGGGCTTGTCTCAGAAAAACCGCATCGCTTATATCCCTCCTGCCCCTTCTCAATGGCGATAAGCTCCCCGCTGGACGGGAGGAGGGCAAAGCACTTATCCGGCAGGTCGGGCGGTTTTTCGGGGAGATAGGATGAGCCAGCGCGTTCCATCATTTCGGCAAACTCGCAGATGTGGTAGGTGTAGTTGCCCACCTGGGTATGACATTCATCCGCAAACTTGCATCGCAGGATCACCCTCCTGCCATCCGAATGGATCAGCAGCACATTTTCTCCGTCGCGCAGATAGAAAAGGTCATTGTAAGCGCTGTCGATGAACCGGATCATTTTTCCTTCGTACATGGATTCCTCCTCGTATCAGATTTGTTGATGATCGTAGTGAACGGGTACGCGCTGTTTTGCACCGTGCCTTTTTTCATGCTCCAACTGTTTCAGCGCCGCGCGCTTTTTCTGCAAGGCGATAGAATCCACTTCGACGTCTTCGCACAAACGCACCTCGCGCCGCAGGACGTTGAGCTTCACGCGAATGTCTGAAAACTCAGCCTCGCGGGAAGCACACGGCGGTTGCTTTTTCAGATCCACGCGCCGTCCGCACAAATGAGAAATCATCTCCCGGCACTCGTCGCGGTAGGCATGGAGCTGCTCATAGGTTTCGATCCGATTCTTGACCAACAGCGCCGCCATGCGGTCGCGCTTTTTGAGCTTCCGAATGTCCTCGCGAAGCAGATAGTGTGTTTTGCGGTTGCTGCTCCCACCGCTGCGCACATTGCCCATGCGATAGGCATACCACAAGTAAAGCGCCCGCAGCCCCTTGATCTTTTTTCGCTGCGAGTTCCGCCATGCCCCCCGGCAGCGCCCGCGCCGAACGGACGGAAGGGGAGCCTGCGCACTTTGGGCCATTTGGCCCAAAGTGGATTCTTTTTCGGAGAGCGTCGAGGGATCGTTTTGCAGGATGCGCTGGCGTAGGGCGTCCTCGGTGTAATCGTCGCCCAGCCTGCGCAGACGCGTGAACCGCTCCTTTCCGGGCGGGCGCACCGCCATGTGTTTGACGCCGGTCTTGACCTCGTAGCCCATGTCTCGCAGGTGCTTTATGAATTGCTCAAAGGTCAGGCTGCGGGCGATGGCATCATCTACATCTTCCCGGATGGCGCTGCACCATGTCGGCTGTCCTTGCCGTTCAGCCTGCCATTCTGTGTGGGACTTGGCTTTTGGCCCCTCAACATGGGGTTCGACCACCGACAAGCCGTACTTGTGGCACAACTCGTCCGATACCTTCCGCAGTTCATGATAATAGCTCTTTTGTGTGCTGTGGTACTTGTGCCCGTCGAAGCAGGATACCGAGTTCAAAACGATGTGGTTGTGGATGTGCTGCTTGTCCAGATGGGTGCCAACCACGGCCTCGAAGCCGGGGAAGCATCGTTCGACGAATTCAACACCGACCCTGTGCGCCAGTTCCGGCTCGATCTCGCCGGGGCGAAAGCTCTGCACGACATGGAAGCCCAAGATGCCGTCCGTCTTGCCCCAACGCTCCTTGGTCGCCCGCATCTCCTTCCATGCCGTTTCCGGGGAATCCAAGTTGATGGCAGTCTGGTAGAGCTTCGTTGTACCTTTTGCAGGATTGAGCGCGTAGGCGATGTTCGCCGTCATGTCGGCTTCCTCGGTCTTTTTGCCCTCCCAGGCCGTCTTGGTGGGGTTGATCGCGTACTTCACGGTCTGATCCATCCGCGCGTGTCGGATGGAACCAATCCAGGTGACCGCCATCTACACCAACTGCTTCGCCGCCGCCAGCAGCTCCTGATAGCCATCCAGCAGCCGTTCAATCTGCCGTTCGTTCACAATACCCTGCCGGAGCGCATCCTGGGCGATGGCGTTCAAAAGCTTCCCCTGCGACCGCACCTCCCTGAGCAACTCGACGCAATCGCGCTGCGGACGCTCTCGGATCTCCTTGCACATGATGAGCTTGCGCATGTAGACCTCGCGGGACAGTCCGCTTTTCTCGACTTGCCGCTTCAGGTGGTACATTTCATCGTTGTTGAGCCGCAGGATGAAGGAGTGCTCTCGTTTTCTCAAAGGGCGTCACCTCGATTCTTTGTCATTGAGTTCATAAAAGCCCTTCCGTGAACCGTGTGGCCGACATCGGATGCTGCCGGCAGTAAGACTTGGCGCTAGAAACACTGTCAAATTGAAGGGGAAATCCGTACAGGTACGTCAGCGCGGCGTTCCATTTCTCGATGGGGAATGCATCATGGGGGATAGAGGCCAGTGCGAAGGGTAGCTTTCGCCGCACATCCGGGCAGTACCTGAGATCAGACAGGTATTCGGTTTTCAGGGTAGCGTGGAGCATGTCCAGAATATTGTCTATGGGCGTCACCTCCATTGGGTCCATCGGTCTTCATGTCAATGGCGCTGTGGGGTGTTCGATTCGGCAACACAATCATGTCGCCCAGACGGATATCGACTGCATCAGGCTCGAATTCCCGTAGTGCCGCACTATCGAAAAACGTCATTTCTCCAAAGAAAACCTGCCCTTGATGCAGGTACAGGTCAATGCGGACATAAGGAAAGCCCGCCGCAAGTTTTTCTGCGACGGGCAGCAGCGCGGAAAGGGCGCTGGGTTCAATGCGCTCCAATGGGCTGTTGGGGTAGCCCCTCTTGCGCATCGCCAGCTTCCGGCCGGACGAATCGAAGAAGTCGATGGCGGCGCTACCGCCCCGCTTGGTATGCACCTGGATGATGTGGGGAACACCGCCAAAGCACATGAGCTTGTAGTCCTGTGCCGGATGCTCATCCCCGATGAATTGCTCCACCATGATGCGGGGCCTGATCGTTCGGTAGGGTGTTTCCCGCCCGACCCAATACCAGTTGCGCCGCATCCATCTACGAAGTTTGGCTCCCGCACCGACAGTTTCAAAATGTGCTTTGTCCGTACAAATCAAGCCGCAATGGGAGCCGTGTGAACACTTGATGACGAACCGCTCCGGCAGCGCCATCCAGTCTATTTCGTCTACACTGTCGTACTGCGCGATCAAGGGCACCAGATGCGCTTCTCCGACCATGCGCCGCACATACTCACGCACCGCCAGCTTGTCCACGAACCGGCTCCATCCCCCTGTGCCCCCGCGCAGCTTTATGAAGTTCAGTTTTTCGTTGAAGCGCCTGGGGTTTTTGAGGTGGAGAACATGCCCGGTTTCATTGAGATAGGCGAGGCACAGAAACACTCCGCTGGGTAAAAAGTGCAGCATGGAAAGTAAGCGCGTGGATCTCTTCATAATATACTTCCTCCTTCTCGACATAAGAAAAGAGCGCCGTTTTTCACGGTGCTCTCGAATGTAATTTCCCTCTATGAGAAGTGCGCTCGCCTAATCAGGATAGCCTGCCTGCGGTTCTCTAAAAGAGACCCGCGCGAGGAATGGCGCATCGGTAGTGAGGATTTATGCTACATGTATTGGTTGGTGAATTGTCCCGGCGTCATAATCAAAGGTTTATCTATGACCACATCCGCAAAATCCTTGTCCCCGGTAATCAAAATATCCGCTTCTGCGATGATGGCCGAATACAGCACTTTCTCATCGTCAGGATCGCGTATTTCAAACGGTAACTCCTTCGGAAGCCTTGTTGGGGTGTAGCACATCTCGAAGGGCAAGCGAACAAGAAAATCATCCAACGCCGCGAGGGAGGCCGGAGCTTTGCGGGCAACGACCTCCCGTAATTCGTCTACAACATAGCTGCTGAGAATAAGCTGATGGTGATCCGTAATCCAGCGTGTCATTTCCCGTATGCGTGAGGAACCAAAAATGAAACCGGAAATCAATACATTGGTGTCAAGCATGATCCGCATCTTCAGCCTCTTTCCGGCGCTCTGCCCGAACCTGCTTCACAAGATTCACGGCATCCTGCTCATCTTTCAGCCCCAGACGCTCGGCGTCACCTGCAAAAGCCTTCTGCATTTGCTCAAACGCCTCCATCGTCGCATTGGTCATCATCACGCGATCTCCATCTTGAATGAAGACCACCTTGCTGCCCGGCTGAATGCCCAGCTTTTTACGTACATCGGCGGGAATTGTGATCTGACCCTGGCTCGTCACCTTGGCGACAGACATTTCCACGGCGATCCCTCCTTCCATTACATTCTACGAATCCCTTAATTTCATTATATGCGTCGCGATGAAATCTGTCAAGTCGTTACTTGGGGTATTAGGGGCGCGCCCCTAACAAGCATGGGCTGGCGCTTGAGCCGGGCCATCTGGCCTTTGGCTATCCAAAGGCGATGCTTGACAATTCAGCGAAGCTTCTCCGACCTCGCCTCCTTTCGCGCTGCCTTGGACGCCAACAGTTCTTCGTTGAAATCCTTGCCCTGGAGCGGGAAAACTGCCTTGGCATCATACTGGTTGCCGAGTTTGGCGAGTATGCGCTGCGCCGCTGCTCGTCCTGCCTCGTCATTGTCCAGCATCAGCCTGATGCTTTGCATTTCAGGGTGATTGTGGAGGTATTGGCCGAGCGCCAGAGGGAGTTCCTCCGACTTCTGCTTGACAGAGACACCGCCCAAGGAGAGGTAATGGCAGGATTGCCAACGTTGCCCGCCCTGCTGGAGCATCGTAGCGACGGAGAGCGCGTCTATGGCGCTCTCCGTGACCATCAGGATGCCGCCGCTACCATGCATTGAGAAGGAAAATCGCTTGTCGCTGCCCTCCACCTCCAATTTGAGTGGGCGGCTGCCGGTAGACCTTTGCATGGCATAGCGCGGTGCGCTCTCCGCATCCCGGCCGACAAATACAGCGTTGTGGTAGCAGTCGGACTCATAGAGCGTTCCGTTGTCGAGGCAGCGTGCAATGACATCATAGGAGATGCATCGACCTGTGAGATAGGCGACCACGCGCGCTGGATTTGGGTATTGCGCAGGCAATGCGAACGGCACGGATTCTTTCTCCTTTGGGAGGATCGGTGATAGGACTTGCGCCCGCGTACCGCAGAGCATCTGCACCGCCGGGACAAAATCCATCCCCTTGACGTGGATCAGGTAATCCAGCGCCGTCTTGCCGCCGATGCCACGGCTGTACCAGTGCCACAATCCATTGGAGATCTTCAGGCTATCATGACTTTTGGTTTGGTAGCCGCTGCCGCACTTGACCAGTTCATGGGGTTCGTAGGCTTGTAGGTAGGCAAGTAAATCAAGGCGCTTGGCCTCTTGGATTTCCTCTCGGGTTACGTATTGTCGCGCAGCCATACAGCATCATATGTAGTCATCGCTGCCATCCGGCAGAAGCACGATCTTCTCAATAATGGGATCGAGATAGCGGTCGTAGTCCGGGTCTTTTTCGCGTGGCGCAATCGTCACCCGAATCCTGTCCTCAATGTTCAGTTCCGCGTAGTCGATCACCTGGCCGTTGACATCCTCGACCACCATGTTCTCCCCGTAGGCCAACAGGATTTCACCGTAGCCCAATTCCTCTGAGGTAGAGTACGCCAGCATCGCGTCGCCGCCCAGTTCCTTGATGCGCAGTTCGTACTGCGGTGTCCCAGCTTGCTTTCCGGGGTAGAGTACGATGAACAACACGATCAATGCTGCGAGGACAAAAGTCACGATAATGCTCTGGCTCCTGCAAGGCATCTTCATGGGGAATGAATTGGCAAGTGATTTCATTTGGGGTTCCTCCTTCATCATTTTAGATATTTAGCCCACCGTCGTTTGTCGCACATGGGGAAATCCCTGCGTGGCCGTCCGGAGCGGTTCCATGTACGGCCCTTCACCATATCCTCCATTGTCCAGCCGGACGCACGCAGGCTAACACCCGGCTCGTCGATTCGCGTGTAGGTGATCGCCTTGCGATAGCCCATCTCGCGGGCGATCCGCAGAGCCGCACCGTAGAGCTTGGAGCAGGCATTGGGATGTCCGTTCGTGCAAAGCCGCACGATCTCAATGGTCAGTCCGTCATCCAAATGCCGTGCGATTGGCCTGCCTGCGATGGCCACACCGATCATCATATCGTTCTCCATGCAGCCAATGGCGTATTTACAGCCGCCTACCGGATCGTTGTGGCAGTGATGCTCCCGTACAAAGGCATTGGCCTGTCGCAGCGTGACGGGAATGATCCGCATTGCGCTCACCTCACCGCCGCCCGCAATCGCGGCGTGCGCTCTGCTTCCGGTTCGTCTTCCTCCTCAAACGCCATTGCGCTCGCGTCGCTGCCGCCGACATTGAGTTCAATGTTGAGCTGAGTCAGGCGTTCAGACTTCTCACGCAATTCCGGCTCCTGCGGCCAGGGCCTTTCAAGCTCCGCCTTTGCGCCCGCCAATTGGTTCTTGGCCACTTCGAGCCGCGCTTCGTGCTGGTCTTTGGAGGCGGCAAGCCCTTTTGCAAGATTCTCCAGCCGCTGAATGTTGCCAAGCGCGCTGTCGCCCAGGTCGAGCGCGTAGCTGCCCGCGCCGTCGATCTCCAGTTTGGGAGCACCCAGCATGTCCGGCCTACGCAGCCGCAGATCGAAGCTGCAATAGCTACCGACCTTCATTGAGTCGCCAATCTGCACCAGCGCCAGCAGCTTCATCAGCCGCTCTCCGGCATCGACGCGCTTTGCAAATGGGCGATCCATCAGGACAATGGAAAAGCCGTCCTCGTCGGGCGGCTTGTGCTGTTCGTAATGGGCGATGTCCTTGGTGATCTGCTCGATTCGATGCTTCAAACGGGCGATTTCCCCGGGGAGTTCGACATGTACCGATTTCTCCAACCGGTATCGCTCGGATTGCCAGTTCGCTTTCAGCAGTTTCAGACGACTGACCTGAACGTCCAAATCCATCTTTTCACGGATGGCAGGATTGCCCGCCGCCAGTGCCTTGACCTCTGCGTAGGAGAGCGCCATCTCGTCCAGATCCTCCGCGCCGCGCATGGGTGTTTTGCTGGTGAAAATCTGCGAGATAAACTTCTGCTTGTTTTCTACGAGCTGGTAGGAATAAGCGTCGAAGGTGTCCTGGGTGATGTAGCGGATCACCTCCACTTCGGGATTGTCGTTGCCCTGGCGCAAGATGCGCCCGTCGCGCTGTTGCAGGTCGGATGGTCGCCAGGGGCAGTCCAGATGATGAAGCGCTTTGAGCCGCTTTTGTACATTGGTGCCCGCGCCCATCTTGGCGGTGGAGCCGATCAGGATGCGGATCGCGCCCTTGCGCACCTTCGCAAACAACTCGTCCTTCTGGACTTCCGTATTCGCGTCGTGGATGAAGGAGATCTCGCCCTCCGGAACACCAGAGCGGATCAACTTCCTTTTCAAATCGTGATACACATCGTCGAAACCGCCATACGAGCGCTCCGCCTTGGGTGTGGATAGGTCGCAGAAGATGAGCTGCGTCAGCCGCTCGCTTCCCCCTTCTTCATGAATTCTGAGTACTTCCCGCACACAGGCGTTGACCTTGCTGTCCGGGTTGTCCGGCAGCGCGGGGTCGATGAGCCGCGCGTCCAGCGCCAGCAGCCGCCCGTCGTTTGTAATCTTGAGCATGTTGTCCTGGTGGGGATCGACATTGCCACGACGCACCTCATCGGCGCGTTCCGCCAAACTCGCCACCATTTCCTTCTGTATCTCGCTGGCATCGGTCTTGAAGTTCATCGTCTTGCCGCCTTTGAGCAGCGGGATGGGCAGGTTCAGCATGTCCGGTGTCTGAATGTCGGCCACCTGCTTGAACATGCTCATGAGTTCCGGGAGGTTGAAAAACTTTGAGAACCGTGTTTTCATCCGGTAGCCGGTGCCCTCCGGTGCCAGCTCGATGGCAGTCTGCGTCTCCCCGAATGTCGCTGCCCAGCTATCGAAGTGCGCAAGCCCGCGCCGGGTAAGCTCGGTGTGCTGAAGATACCGCTGCATGGTATAGAGTTCGGTCATACTGTTGGAGATCGGCGTGCCGGTGGCAAAGACCACGCCGCGGTCACCGGTGATCTCGGACAGGTAGCAGCACTTCATGTACATGTCGCTGGATTTTTTCGCCTCCGTGGTGCTGATCCCGGCGACGTTACGCATCTTCGTGATGACGGCGAGATTTTTGTAGGAATGCGCCTCGTCTACAAAGAGCATGTCCACCCCCAATTCCTCGAACGTGACCACCTGATCCTTGCCCCCGTCGCTGTTCAGCTTCTTGAGCCGCGCTTCCAGCGATTTTTTCGTGCGCTCCAGTTCTTTGATTGAAAAACGCTCGCCGCGCGACTCCTTGATCTCCTCGATGCCGTCCATGATCTCTTGAATCTGATCCTCGAGCATCTGCTTCTGGCGCTCCTGCGATACCGGGATCTTCTCGAACTGCGAATGTCCCATGATGATGGCGTCATAGTCGCCGGTGGCGATGCGCCCCATGAACCGCTTGCGGTTCTGTTTCTCGAAATCCTTCTTCGTGGCAACCAAAACCTTCGCGGCGGGGAAGAAGCGCAGGAATTCGGCGGCGGTCTGCTCGGTCAGGTGGTTGGGCACGGCGATCAGCGCCTTGTGTCCCAGGCCGATGCGAATTTTCTCCATGAGCGCGGCCACCATCACCGCGGTCTTGCCCGCGCCGACCGTGTGTGCCAATAGCGTATTGCCGCCATAGAGGACACGCGCCACCGCGTTCTTCTGGTGCGCGCGCAGACTGAGTTCGGGGTTCATGCCGGAGAAGCGAAGATGTGAGCCGTCGTACTCGCGGGGACGGATGCAGTTGTAGGTGTCGTTGTACAGGCGGCAGAGGCGTTCGCGCCTGCGCGGGTCCTTCCAAATCCAATCCCGGAACGCCTCGCGGATGGCGGTTTGCTTCTGCTGGGCGAGGATGGTCTGCTTCTGGTTGAGGACGCGCTTTTCGTTTCCGTTCTCGTCTATGATGGTGTCGAACACCCGCACGTCGCGCAGGTTCAGCGATTCCTCGATGATCTTGTACCCGCTGCGGTATTCCGTGCCATATTGGGTATGGGCAAAGGGATTGCTGCTGTCCATCCCCTTGTTGTCGATGTGCCAGACACCGGTGAGCGCCGCGTACTGTGCCTTGATCTTCCATTGCATGTAGCGCGGCGTGTTCAGCAGCTCGTGCGTAAAGTTGGTGATGTCCTCGGGCGGTATCCAGGTAGCGCCGAGTCGCACGTCGATCTCATGCGGTTCCAGATCCTTGGGCTGCACCGCTTTCAGCGCCTCCACATTGACCGTGTACCGGTCGGACAGGGCGTCTACGGCGCTTTCCGCAACGCGCAGCGCATGTCGAACATCGCCGGAGAGATACGCATCCGCCGTCTGCCAGTTGTCGTAAACGCCGGGATTCCCGCGCGGGTCTTGAAAGATCAGGCCGGTGAGATCGGCAATGAGCTTGTCCCTGTCCATCCCGGTCAGCTCGCCCATAAAATCGAGGTCTACCTGCGCGCGCTCCGCCATGCTGACCGCCAACGCTTCGGGTGCGGTGTCCACATGCTCCACCGGGCGATTTTGCGCGATCGTGCGCCGCGTGAACATGTCGGCCTTGCGCTCCAGCTTATGCTCATCGTCCAATATTTCCAGTGAGGACAGAAGGTAATAGCCATCGTCATCCCCAAACACGGAGGCGTTGCGGCGGCTGGACAGCAGATCGTACTGCCGCGTGAAGCTGTCATACCGCTCATTTAACTCCGTCTGCAATACGCTGATGGCTTCGTCCGAAGCACCGGCGAGCTGGGCCTGGATCAGTTCGCGGGTGAGGTCGCGCAGAAGGATCATGCCGCGCACGCGCTTATCCTCCATCGCATTGAGGTCGCACCGCTCCATCCAGTGATCGCGCCGAAAGTACACGCGGCCGTCCCGCACGGCGAAAGAGAAATTGGGAACAGTCGGGTCGGCGGGAATGCGGCTTTCGTCGGGTGCCTGCTCGTCAATGGCCTGTTCTTCATAAGAACCGCGAATGCCCCGAATGGCAGCGGCAAGCTGCTCGGACAGGTTCACATCCGGAAAAGCCTCGCAGGTCGTTTCCCTTTCGTTGCCGTACATGCTCTTGTCAAACGCCATGCGCCCCAGCAGCATGTCCGGGTGATCGAGGAAGTACCGGTTGACTGGCACACCATCCTCTGTTTCCCCGACATGTATCCAATCCGGTTCAACCTCGATGGGGCGTTCGCGTTTTTGTAAGAACAGGATGTCCGTCGTGACCTCGGTTCCCGCGTTCGCCCGGAACGCGGTGTTCGGGAGTCGGATTGCACCCAGCAGCTCCGCGCGCTGGGCGATGTAGCGCCTCACGCTGGAATCCTGTTTGTCCATCGTTCCCTTGCTGGTTAAGAAAGCCACGACGCCACCCGGCCGCACTTTGTCGATGCTCTTTGCGAAGAAGTAGTCGTGGATGCGGAAATGGTAACGGTCGTATTTCGGATCGGGCAGCGAGTACGCCCCGAAGGGCACGTTGCCCACGGCGACATCGAAGAATCCATCCGGAAGCGCGCTGTGCTCGAAGCCCTGGATACGGATCGCCGCCTCCGGGTATAGCTTCCGCGCGATACGCCCGGTCACGCTGTCCAGTTCCACACCGTAGAGCTTGCTCTCTGCCATCCTCTCCGGCAGCATGCCGAAGAAATTGCCGATGCCGCAGGCGGGTTCCAGAATATTACCCTCCCGGAAGCCCAAGTTGGCAAGCCCCTGATAGATCGCGCGGATCACCGTGGGAGATGTGTAATGCGCGTTGAGGGTGGAGGCGCGGGCGCTCGCGTATTCCTCCGGCGAGAGCAATTCCTTCAGCGCTTCGCGGCGCTCCGACCAATCCGCGTGATCTTCGTCGAAGATCTGCGGAATGCCGCCCCAGCCCACGTATTGCGCCAGCACTTCCTGCTCGGCGGTGGTGGCGCTTCGCGCTTCTCCCTCGATGGTCAAAAGCGTGCGGATGGCCTCGATGTTCCGATCCGCCTTGGTGCGCCGCCCGCCTTCGCCCAGTTGATCGTCGTGGATACGGTAGTTACCGGCTGAGGGTAGGACATCCTTCGGGTCATTTGCCCCAAGATTGAGGTTGCCGGGGTTTGTGCCATTTGGCACAAAGTCGGGTTCGTCGGGGTTTGTGCCATTTGGCACAAAGTGAGGTTCGTCGGGGTTTGTGCCATTTGGCACAAAGTCGGATTCGCTGGGGTTTGTGCCATTTGGCACAAAGTGGGGTTCGTCGGGGTTTGTGCCATTTGGCACAAAGTCCCCAAACCTTTGATCCTTCTGCTCCGTGATCAACTCATGCACAAGGTCGAGCGCTTCATCCCTGAACAGGGGATAGCCCGCGGCGAACATCGTCATGTCTTGCAGGCTGGCGCGACCAGACCGGAAATTGACCGAATCTACCCGGAATACATGCCCTTCCAGCGGGAATTGAGCGCCGATGGGAACATACTCCGCGCCGATGCGCTCTTTTACTGTTTCATACGCTCCCTGATCATTTACTCCCCTGATCAGCACACTGTGACCTTTTCTCCACAGCGCCATCATATGCGTTGGCCACGCGCTCGCCGGGTCAAAGCCAGTCATCTGTACGTTACCCGAGCCGCCGACAGCGCGCTCGTGGCGCTTGCTATTCAGGATGGGTAGGACGAGATCCGCGTCCGCTCCATAGGTTTCGTAATGATCCCTGACGCGAACAAGCACGATGCGATCCGGATGCGCCGCTTTCTGCCGATTGTACTCCGCAAGCGCGGCAACGACCGCTTCTGAATCATCCGGTTCCAGTATCGGGGTTTCTGCTCGGTGCTCGGCCTGCGCGTAGATACGGTCGAGAACCTCCTGCGGCATGTTTTGTTCATACAGCGTCACATTGCCATCGTCTTCAATGTGGGCGATGGTCTTGTAATCGCCGTTTTCCTCTTCCAGCCGGTTCCACACCGTCGTACCGTTGCCCAGGCGTCCGAAGCCCAATTCATAGGCAATCTCTGACGCGGATTCGTCCTCCGCGCGCTCGCTGGCATCCGATGCGGACGCAGGTGCTTCCGGTTCAAGGGCTTCCGGCGCGTTCTCCATCTCGCGGAGCCGCGCCATTTCTTGCTCGTTGAGGTAGCGCCCCGCGTCGATCAGCTTACCAATGCGCTGCGCCACCTGGGACCAACTCAGGGTCAATTTGGCATAGGGTTCGGACAAGCGCCCGCGCGTCATTACGATTCCCTTGGAATCATGATTTTCGAAACTGTCGTCCGCGCCTGATAAAGCGCCTGAACGCCCACCTGTGCCATATTCTTTTTTTAAGAAATCGGCACGCTCCTTCGAGGTGCGCGTCTCCTGATAAAAGCGGCCAATGCGTATCTTCCCGCCTGATACACCGGAACCACCGGCCAGGCAAGCATCCGCTTCGTCCTGCGTGATAAAGCGCTCCGGTATTTGCTCTACCGGTTCGTGTGAGGTGAAATGCAGCGGAATCCGCTCAAGCGCTCGTAGATCGCCCAGCAGTTGGTGAATATCATGCCATCTTCTGCGGCGGGGCTGCTCGGCATCGAGCGCGGCTGCGTCGGAATCCAGCTTCTCAATAATTTGCCTTTGTGCATCCGGTTTTGAAAGCAGCTCCGCAATGCGCGCGGTACTCTCCGGGAAGCCTCCGCTGGCATTCCATTCCGCGGGGACAGATCGGAAATCATCACGATAAACATGCCAAAGGTGCTCGGCCAATTCCCGCCGCTCGATATGATCGACCACATCCAGATCGTCCTGCGACATGAAACGACCACTGTCCAATAGCTCCCGGATGCGCCGGGCAGCCTGCTCCCACGAAATCAGCGTAGCGCCTTCGCCCTGGGCCGTGTCGCCCTGTGCGATGCGAATTCCATCAGCATCCCACCATGCGGAAAAACGCTTGCCGTTTACAATGAGGCCCTTGCCGCCCGCGCGATATTCCCGCCGCAGAAAGGCCGCATTGTCATTGAGCGGAAAGTCCTTCTTGAAGCGGGCCGCGATGCGATGGCGGCTATTTCTCGCGTTGCCGCCGTCCGCTAGAATCTCGTCAATCATCTGCTGCGGCAGGGAAAAGATCGGTGTACCAAACATGGACAGTTGCTGTGGCCGTGGCGCGCCGGAGCCGGGGGATGAGAAAAAGCCGAGCGCTCGGCTCGGCTCAGACCATCAACAAACAGCCACTTTCCGGAAGAACCGGGAAGTGGCCGTTTG